>JBJESC010000281.1:0-10185 GCA_051882615.1 Oscillospiraceae bacterium | reverse complement strand
AGACGCATTGCCCACAATTCCGATTACCTCGGGGTGAGCTTTGTCTCCCAGCACGATAAGCCTTGCTTCTTCGGGCAGACTGCACGCGATTTTGTGGATTTTCTTTACGAACGGACAAGTCGCGTCAATCACGGGGGAACAAAGCCGTCTTGCCTCTTCCTCCACGCTGCGCGGCACGCCGTGCGAACGGATTATCAGCGGCTTTCCCGCGCAGAGCTCCGCGCTTTCCACCGCATAAACGCCGCACTTCTCCAAATCGGCAACCGCAAGCTCGTTGTGAATAAGCTCGCCTAAGGTGTACACCTTTCCGTACTGCTTCGCCGCGTCCTGTGCCAGCGTCACAGCTCGCGTCACTCCGAAGCAGAAGCCCGCGTTCTTTGCTATCTCAATTTTCATAATATCAGACTATCTCGGGGGCTGCGGCTTTAAGTCCCGCAATCCTGTCCATAATCATCTCGCTTACGCGGCGGATTTCGTGCTTATCGGAAGCGTCAACCGCAAAGCAATCCTTCGGCATCATCTCGCCTACCGAGATGCACACCCGTCTGCGAAAGCGCTTCTTGCCGTACTTCACAAACACGGGAACCACCGGAGCCTCCGCCCTTATCGCGGTAATCGCAACTCCGCTTTTCGGCTTTCCGAGCTCCCCCGTCTTTGAACGGGTACCCTCGGGGAAAATAACGAAAATCCGTCCCTGTTTAAGACTGTCCAGCGCCTTGTCGATAGCCGCGAGGTCTTTCGCTCCGCGCTTTACGGGAAACGCTCCCAGCCTGGTGATAAGCCAGGTAAAAAACGGGTTGACGTGGAACAGCTCGTCTTTCGCCATAAACGTGTACTTGCCTCTGAACACAATTCCCACCATAGGCGGGTCAAGATTGGAAACATGATTGGAAGCGATTATATATCCGCCATTCTCCTCGGGAATATTCTCCCTGCCGACAATGGTGATTTTGTAAATAATGTGGAAAATAAAGGAAACTATATTCCGCGCCAGAGCGTACAACATACCGGTCTCCTTACATCATCGGCGTACTTCCGCCGCGCCTTTTTCAACGACGCCGCGAACGATACCGCAGACCAGCTCAACCGACTGTTCAAAATCCAGCGACGAGGTATCTGCAAGAACCGCGTCGTCCGCGCGTTTAAGCGGCGCAGTTTCGCGGTGCATATCCCTGTAATCACGCTCGTTTACGTCCTTAAGCGTTTCCTCGAAGGTAACGCTCTCGCCCTTTTTCACGAGCTCGTCATAACGTCTCTTAGCGCGAACCTCGGCGGAAGCCGTGAGGAAAATCTTCACCTGCGCATTCGGGAGCACAACGGTTCCGATGTCCCTGCCGTCCATAATGACGTTATTCTTTTCGGCAATCTCCCTCTGCATACCCAGCAGCGCCGCCCGAACCTCGGGAACTGCGGACACCTTGCTTGCCGCTATGCTTATCTCGGGAGTGCGGATTTGCTCGGAAACGTCCTCCCCATTGAGATACACCCTCTGAAGCCCGTCAACCAAACGGATTTCAAGATGAATCCCGGGAAGCCTTTGTGCAATCTCCGCAGGGGAATCCAAATCGGCGCCGTCCCTTGTGCAGAACAGCCCGACCGTCCGATAGAGCGCGCCCGTATCGCAGTAGATGAAACCCAGACGCTGCGCGGCAGTCCTCGCAATAGTGCTTTTACCCGCACCGACAGGACCGTCAATCGCAACCGAAATAACATCACTCGACATCGACATCGCGCTTCACCCTTGCCTTATCCCCGCTAGAGGAAAATTTTGTAAATAATTAAAAGTAGTTCAACCTACTATCAATCATTTTAGATTATACCACGTTCCTTAAAAAAAATCAAGGGGTTTTTAAAATTTTTTCATCTAATTTTCATTAAATGACAAAAGAGCCGCCGATTCGCCCGCAAGCGTGCCCGTTGAGAACGCGATTTGCAGGTTAAACCCGCCCGTGTAGCCGTCTGCATCGATTATCTCTCCCGCGAGGAACAGTCCCTCGCAGAGCTTGCTTTTCATCGTTTTAGCGTCAATCTCCTTGACGCACACTCCGCCGCGAGTTACAATCGCTTCGTCTATCGGGCGGAAATCCGCGATATTAAGCGTGAGTTTTTTCAGTGTTTCCACCAATTTTTTCCGCTGAATTTTGGTTATTTCTCCGATTTTGCAGGAAAGCGGAATGCCCGCAAGCTCGGCAAACGGCGCACACAGCTCTTTCGGGAGCAGCTTCCTCGCCGAGTCCGCGAACGTACCGCCGCGAAGCTCCGCGAAATCGCGCAGAATACGCGCGTCCAGCTTCTCCTCGGAGAGCGCGGGCTTCAAGTCCACGCAGAGCGAGTATTCCGACGGCTCGCCCTCGATATGTGCCGAAGCGCTCAGCACGGTAGCCCCGCTCACTCCGTCAGTCGTGAACGCAAGCTCTCCGAAATCCTCGTACACGCACTTACTGCCTTTCATCAGACGGACAGCCGCATTTTTCAAGGTCAGCCCCACCGCTTCGGAAACCCACGTTTCGCGCGTCACCAGCGGACACAGCGAGGGGCGCGGCTCAACTATGGAGTGTCCCGCCTGCCTTGCGAGAGTGTAGCCGAAGCCGTCCGAGCCCGTGCGCGGATAGGAGGCTCCTCCCGCCGCGAGGACAACCGCCCCCGCGCGGTACTGCCCACCGCGGGTATTCACCCCCGCGCAGCGTCCGTCCTCGATTATCAACGAGCGGACATTCTCACGGATAACCTCAACCCCAAGCTCCCGAAGCCGCTCCGCGAGTGCGTTTACAATATCACTTGCCTTATCCGACACGGGGAAAACGCGCTTTCCGCGCTCCGTTTTCAGCGGAACGCCAAGCCCCTCAAAGAACGCGATCGTATCCTCGGGGGAGAACCTCGTCACCGCGCTGTACAGAAACCTCCCGTTACGCGGGATATTCTCCATAAACTCGGTAATGTCGCAGTTGTTCGTCACGTTGCAGCGACCCTTGCCCGTAATGGCGACTTTTCTGCCAAGCCGCTCGTTTTTCTCGATTACGGCAACCGAAGCTCCGTTTTCGGCTGCGGAAATTGCGGCTTTCATACCTGCCGCGCCGCCGCCTATTATAATTACGTCATACATCTTTCTTGTAAATCTTGCTTCTGTCCCAAAGCTGTTCCAGCTTTGAGAAGGTTTGCTCCACTTTCTCGCGGTCCGCAGCCGAAACCATTGCGATAAGCGCGTTGATAAGGCTCATGGGAGCGACAAGGCTGTCCACGAACGACACCATATCGGAGTAAGCATACAGCGCCGTATCCGCATACTGCACCAGCGGCGAGCTTTCGCTGTCGGTGATTACGATAATGGAAGCGCCCGCCTCGCGTGCGAAGCGGCAAGCCTCAATCGTGCTGGAGGCATATCGCGGGAAGCTCATCGCAATCAGCACATCGCCCTCTCCAACGTGAATCATACGCTGAAACAGCTCGGAAGTGCCTACCGCGCCCACCAGCGTTACGTTATCGAACATAAGGCGCAGATAGTAGTGCGCGAAGCTTGCAAGCAGACCCGAGGACATCGCTCCCTGAATGTATATGCTCTTTGCGGCGATAATCTCGGAGACCGCGTTGCGGAAATCATCGAGGTTTACGTTTTCAAGAGTGCGGCGGATTTTGTCAATATCCTGATTAAGTACGGCGGAGACGGTGTTTTCCTCGCCCAGACGGCTTCTGGAAACGTCCATTCTCTGAAGCGAGGTGAGCCTGTTCTTTATGTGGCTCTGAAGCGACCGCTGAAGCTGAGGATAGCCCTCGAAGCCCATTCCGATTGCAAAGCGCACAACGGTACTCTCGCTGACGTTTACCGCGTTTCCGAGTTTAAGCGCGGTCATATACGCCGCCTTGTCGTAATGCTCCAGAATATAGTTGGCAATCAGCTTCTGGCTCTTTGAGAACTGCGGCATTCTGGATTCTATCTGTTTCAGCAAATCATCATTCATCTTGATACCCTTCCCTTTCACTCAAGCTCAACCCCGAACCGTGACGGAGTTTTCCGGTCATCTTGCGTTTGCAGGATTTACTGCAAAACATTCTCCCGCCTCAATGGCTGTTTTCCGCCTTTTCGCTTAATTTTTTCAAAAGACGGCAGGTTAAAAATGCAAGTTCCCTTGTATTTCCTTTCATTATACATCATCTGCGAGAGTTTTTCAAGAGCTTTTGGGAATTTTTTTCGCAGGCGAGAAATTCACCTCTGTCGGAAGTATTTACAATGCGCCGAAGCGTTCCCGTCCGAATGGGCGAGATCCTCAAGCATACAATAGCCGTCTTTCTGGTGGGCGCAGTTTTCGCTGCATATAACAATATTCATCGCATTTTCCTCTTTTCGGAGTTTGAAGTATTATTTGCCCGAGCGGAGAAAAAATTCGTTGACAACCGTTTCCAAATGTTGTATAATGGGGATAACAGCGACAAAGAGAGGTCTTACTATGCATATTGTTATACGTCTTATCAATTGGCTGATAATAGGCTTCGGGCTGAATTATCCCGTGGTGCTGTCAGCGGCTCCGCTCGGCGTGAAAATCGCTGTGGGGTGCGTACTGCTGATTTATTTCGTGGCGTTCAACATATTTCCGACCGTGAGGAAATACCCCTCGTTCCGTCTGAAGGTCCTCGGGGACGGCGCGGAGCTTATCCTCACATTCTGGGTGACGTGCGCGGCTTCCATACCGTTCGCCGTAATCGCAATCGCAGACGGAATAAAGCACGGCTTCGACCTGCCAAACAGCATTGCCTACTCCCTTATTCTGATACTCGGAGAAGCGGTGATTTTCTGGAACGGAATAATCCGCGTTTACCTCACCTCGGTTCAGCTGGGAATACGCACGAGAGTTCTGGGAATCGTATTTGGAATGATACCGATTGCCAACCTCGTAATGCTGATGATTATTTACGTTAAGGTGCGCCGCGAGGCGGATTTCGAGAGCGAAAAAGCCGCTCTCAACGAGTCCCGCAGAGCCGAAAAGGTATGCGCCACCAAGTACCCGATACTGTTCGTACACGGAGTGTTCTTCCGCGACAGCCGACTTCTTAACTACTGGGGCAGAATTCCCGCAGAGCTCCAGAAAAACGGCGCAACCGTCTATTACGGCGAACAGCAGAGTGCGCTCTCCGTGGACGACAGCTCGCGCGAGCTCGCCGAGAAAATCAAGGAGATTGTCGAAAAAACGGGCTGCGAAAAGGTCAACGTAATCGCTCACTCAAAGGGCGGTCTTGATACAAGATGTGCAATCTCGAAATACGGCTGTGACAAGTATGTTGCCTCGCTCACCACGATAAGCACTCCGCACAAGGGCTGTCTGTTCGCGGAATATCTGCTGGGTGCAGCTCCTCCCGACTTCGTTTCGCTCGTGGAGAAAACCTACAACAAGGCGTTCTACGCGCTGGGCGACAATTCCCCCGATTTTATGTCGGCGGTCAAGAACCTCACCAACAGCTTCTGCGAGGAGTTCAACAAGGAGACTCCCGACAGCCCCGATGTGATGTATCAATCGTTCGGCTCAAAGGCTAAGAACAGCCGAAGCGGACGCTTCCCGCTGAACGTATCCTACCCTATCGTAAAAAAGTACGACGGCGACAACGACGGACTTGTGGCGCTGGCTTCAATGGAGTGGGGCGAACGGTTTACGCCCGTTTTCCCGACAGGTAAGCGCGGCATAACCCACGCAGATATGATAGACCTCAACCGCGAGGACATCAAGGGCTTTGACGTGAGAGAATTCTACGTTCAAATTGTAGCAGACCTCAAAAACCGCGGCTTTTAATTAACAGGAGAATTTATGGCTGATTTATCAATGGATATGAACGACCTCGATATGCTTCGCGCGGTTTTCGGGGACTTCGACAGAAACATCAATCTCATTCAGAAAGCGTTCTCCGTGACGATAATCTCGCGCGGGAGCGAGGTTAAAATCACGGGCGACACCGAGAGCGCGGTATCCAAGGCGCGAAAGGCTGTCGAAACGCTTTCGGGAACGTACTCCCGCGAGGGTGGGGTAACCGAACAGGACGTCCGCTACGCTATCGCTATGGTGAACGAGGGCGCGGAGGGCGAAATCGCCTCCATTTCGGGCGACTGCGTATGCGTTTCCTACTCGGGAAAGCCGATTAAGCCCAAGACGGTGGGACAGAAGAAGTACTGCGACCTTATCCGCAAAAACACGATTACTTTCGGCGTAGGCCCTGCGGGAACGGGCAAGACCTACCTTGCCGTAGCGCTCGCCGTTACCGCGTTCAAGCAAAAGCAGGTGCAGAGAATTATCCTCACCCGTCCCGCGGTGGAAGCGGGCGAGAAGCTGGGCTTCCTCCCCGGCGATTTGCAGAACAAGGTGGACCCCTATCTTCGACCGCTCTATGACGCGCTGTTCGATATGTTCGGACAAGAAGCGTTCGCGCGGCTGTCGGAACACGGCGCAATCGAGGTCGCTCCACTTGCGTATATGCGCGGAAGAACCCTCGATGACAGCTTCATCATTCTGGACGAAGCGCAGAACACCACCCGCGAGCAGATGAAGATGTTCCTCACGCGATTGGGCTTCAACTCAAAAATGGTAATCACGGGCGACATCACGCAGATTGACCTTCCCGAAGCGAAGAAGTCGGGACTTATCGAAGCATTGAAAGTCCTCCGCAACGTTGAGGACATCGCGCAGAACCGCTTTACCGAAAAGGACGTAGTGCGCCACAAGCTGGTTCAGGATATAGTAAGGGCTTATGACGAGTACAACGGCGCGGGAAAGACCAACAAGGGCGATTGGAGGAACTGATGGCGGATTGGAACAGCGCACAATACCTGAAATTCAAAGCGCAGAGAACACAGCCCGCAATAGATTTGGCAGCAAGAATAAATATTGAAAACCCGCTTGAGATAATCGACATCGGCTGCGGTCCCGGAAACAGTACGCGCGTAGTGAAAAAACGCTTTCCCAACGCGCACGCTGTCGGCGCGGATTTCAGCGAGAATATGCTGGAAGCCGCTCGGCGGGACAATCCCGACTGCGATTTCATAAAGCTTGATGTGGGCGGTGATTTGTCGGAGTTTAAGGGTAGGTATGACGTGGTTTTCTCAAACGCGTGTATTCAATGGGTGCCCGACCACGCTGCGCTTTTGCCGAGCCTGTTTTCTATGCTGAGAAATGGCGGGGTGCTTGCCGCTCAAATTCCATTCAACTTTGAAGAGCCTATTCACCAAATTATCGGGAGAACCGTTGCTTCTTCAAAGTGGAGCGGAAAATTCGGGAACCCGAGTATCTTTTTCACGCTCTCGGAGGGGGAGTATTTTGATATTCTGTCCGAGCTGACGGATAATTTCGAACTTTGGAAAACGGTTTATTTCCACAGAATGCCGAGCATCGACAGCATTATCGAGTGGTACAAGTCCACGGGACTGAAGCCGTATCTGGAGGTGCTTTCGGACGATGAAAAAGAGGAGTTCATCACTGACATTAAAGAGGAGCTTGTAAGAGAATATCCCGCGCAGAAAAACGGCGAGATTATTTTCAGATTTCCGAGATTTTTCTTTACTGCGAAAAAGGAGAATTAACGCAAATGAAGACGTACATTCTTTTCAGCGACGAACAGGACAAGGTGACGCTTGATTTCGACCCCGTACAGCTTGCGGAGGACTGCACCCGCGAAGCGCTCGCCGAGGAAGAAATCGAGGACGACGCGGAGGTGTCGCTCACCTTTACCGACAACGCGGAAATCCGCGTGCTGAACCGTCAGTTCCGCGAGATAGACCGCGAAACAGACGTGCTCTCGTTCCCGATGGGCGACGAGGAGGGGTTCGAGGTCAACCCCGAAACGGACGCGCTTCTGCTGGGCGATATAGTGATTTCCCTCGAGCGCGCAAAGGCTCAGGCGGAGGAGTACGGCCACTCGATGAAGCGCGAGGTGGCGTTCCTCATCGCGCACTCGCTGTTCCACCTGTTGGGCTACGACCACCTCACCCCCGAGGAGGAAACGGAGATGTTCTCAAAGCAGGAAAGGGTTCTCCAAAAGCTGGGGATAACCCGCTAAGCGTATGGGATTTTTCAGGAGTTTCAAATATGCGGGGCGCGGTATCGCACTCGCAGTTCGGGAGCGGAATTTCCGCTTTCATCTGTGCGCTATGGCGTTCGTGATATTCTTCGCGGCGAGGTTCTACGGGCTGTCGCGGGGAGAGTGGGCGCTTCTACTGCTGACGTGCGGAGCGGTGCTCTCGCTTGAAGCGGTGAATACCGCGATTGAACGGCTCTGCGACAGGGTTTCCCCCGAACAGGAACCGCGGATTGGCGCAGTCAAGGACATCGCGGCGGGCGCGGTGCTGATTTCGGCGGTAATTGCGGCGGCTGTGGGGGTGTTCCTCTTTTGGGATACGGAAAAGTTTCGGGAGATAGCCCGATTCTTCGCATACCCACTTCCGCTTGCGGGGCTTATCGCGGCGGTGGCTGCGGCGTGGGCGGTTGTGTTTCTGCCCGAAATAATCAAGAAGAAAAAATAGGCGACCAACCGATAAAAAAGGCGGACATCTTTGAGGTGTCCGCCTTTTTTGAATAATTTTTCAAAAATTTTGCAGCGTTTTGGGAAATTGCATAGTTTTATGAGTGAAAGCGCTAAACAACGCTCGACACCACCGCACAGGCGGTGATTATATACGAAAGCGAGGAAACATAATGAAAAAGTATCTCTCATCAATCGCAGCAATACTTACAGTAATTTCTCTTGCAGGCTGTTCCGCAAATAGCGGCAGAACAAGCACCGAGGGCGGTTTGACAATCGGCGGCACAGCAGCCGAGGGCAAATACGAGGGCACCGACATCGGCGGCAGACCTTCAGACGGAAAGTCCTCAGACAGAATTCTCGGCGGACTGTTCGGGAAAGGCGATCACGCAGATGATATGGCAGCGGGCGGGGCTATTGCAGAATTCGCTACCACAGATACCGCAGCTCCGTCGCTTGCAGGTCCCGGCGGCGCGGACGTAATCATAGATCCCACCCTTCCTCCCTCCAACCCTCAGCCCGAGCCTCAGGCGGGAATGCTCACGGGCGGCGAGTGGAACGACAACGCGCACTGGTCGGATTGGGAAGCGCTCTATTCCTCCCACGAGGAGTGGAACGAGCACAAGAAAACGTGGAAATCCCAAATCGACAACCGAATTGCGGTTAAAGTAACCTCAAACGGTCAGCCCGTGGCAGGAGCAAAGGTTTCCTGCAAGAGCGCGATTTCAAGCGCAGTTACCGACAACAAGGGTATGGCTTACCTGTTCTACACCGCAATTAACGGTCCTACGGAGCAGATTGTCGTTGACTACAAGGGCAATTCCAAGACGATAGACGGAGTTATCGGCAGCACCTCCGTTGAGTGCGAGCTGGACGGCGTTTCCGACAGCAAGCAGACCGCTCTCGACTTTATGATTATGTGCGATACCACAGGCTCTATGAGCGACGAGCTGGAGTACCTCAAGGTGGAGCTTGAAAACATTGTCCGCAAGGTGAGTGCCGAGAACGCAAACACCTCAATCCGCACCAGCGTGAACTTCTACCGTGACGAGGGCGACGAGTATGTAGTCCGTCAGTTCCCGTTCACCTCCGATATTGAGAAGTCCGCGGGCGCAATTAAGGAGCAGAGCTCGGACGGCGGCGGAGATTTCCCCGAGGCTGTACACACCGCTCTCGACAGCGCAATCAACAAGCACGAGTGGAACGAGGACGCCGTGAAGATAATGTTCCTTGTTCTTGACGCACCGCCCCACAGCGAGGACGCTCAGATTGTAAGCAGCGTGAACAAGCATATCGCCGAGGCTGCCGAAAAGGGTATCCGTATCGTTCCTATCGCCTCCAGCGGTATTGACAAGTCCACCGAGTACCTCCTCCGCACAATGGCGTTCTCAACGGGCGGCACATATACCTTCCTCACCAACGACAGCGGAATAGGCGGCGAACACATTGAGCCTACCGTAGGCGCGTTCAACGTTGAGAAGCTCTCCGATATGATGGTAAGAATAGTAAACAGCTATCTCGCATAACTCACAAAGCGTCTTATCGCAATTTCACCACAGTCACACCCGACATCTCACCACGCATTCCGGCAAGTTCACCAAAAACATCTCCCCCCGCTAAAGATAGAAGGTCTCCCCCAAAACCGACAACGGCTTGGGGGAGATTTGATTTATCCGCAAACAACCGCATAGT
>JBJESC010000280.1:0-2547 GCA_051882615.1 Oscillospiraceae bacterium | reverse complement strand
GTACACCAACGCGACCGACACAATAGACCGCCCCTCGGCGCAGACAGCGCTTATGGCGATACTGCGCTTTATGGCGAACACGGGAATAATCACCCGCAAGGTTCACGCAGGCTACAAAACCGAGATAATCTCCGAGAGCGATATTGAGCAAATCCACTCGGACGCGGCGGGCGTTTTCACTCCGCTCGTGAAAACGGGCGAGCAAGTAGAATCGGGAGACCTCCTCGCACGGATAACCAACCCCCTTGACGGCGAGCTTGTGAGCGAAATCCGTTCTGACAAGACGGGAATAATCTACTTTGAATACGACAAGCCGCTCATCAACGAACACTCCGTTTGCTTCAAGCTGATAAAGGATTGAGCGCTGACCGAATAAATACTATTATTTCTCTCCATATATTTTTTGAGAGCCTCCCGCTTGCGGGAGGCTTAGTCTGTCGATACCCCCTGGGGCTAAGCCCCCAAAACTGGCGCAGGGGGCGAAGCCCCAAACAGGCGCAGGGGGGGCGAAGCCCCAAACGGGCGCAGGGGCGAAGCCCCAAACGGGCGCAGGGGGCGAAACCCCAAACGGGCGCAGGGGGCGAAGCTCCAAACGGGCGCAGGGGGCGAAGCCCCCAAAACGGGCGCAGGGGGCGAAGCCCCCGCTCCTACACTCCCCCTTCCCCTTTAGGGGAAGGGGGTAGGGGGATAGGGTAAATCTCGTATCTAAGAAAAACAGCAACTTTCCCGGCAGTCTGTTTTTACACTTTTTCGTTTGTTTTACCGAGTATTCGCCCTTGGTACTGTACAAATCGGGAATACTGTGATATAATGAAATAGATACAAGATTTCTGAAAGGAATTACGCCTATGTACAGAATACTTTTTGTTTGTTTAGGCAACATCTGTCGTTCGCCGATGGCGGAGTTTGTCTTTAACGATATGCTGAAAAAGCGCGGTATCACCAACGTTATCTCGGAATCGGCGGCGACCTCTGCGGAGGAACTCGGAAACCGCGTTCATTACGGAACTGCCGCTGTTCTCGATAGGCTGGGTATCGACTACTCCAAAAAACGCGCTCGGCAGATAACCCGCGAGGACTGCGACGCGTTCGACCTGCTTATCGGTATGGAAAACTCAAATATCCGCAGTATGCAGCGCTTTACCCGCCCGCATAACGATGTGAAAATGCACCGACTGCTCGACTTTTCGGATAACCCGCGCGATATATCCGACCCGTGGTACACACACGACTTTGAGGGTACATACCGCGATGTTCTGGAGGGGTGCGAGGGGCTGTTCAAATGGCTTCAGAAGAACGGGGTAATCAAACCATAACCGGATACGCTTTTTTCGGTTATTTACGGCAACATAAAACGATAATTTAAAGGGAGATGTAGATGTGCTTTTTTTGAGATGGCTTGGTGTGTTATTGGCGGCGTTTATTGCGGGAAAGCTTATCGCAAAGCTGAAAATGCCCTCAATACTCGGCTGGCTTATTGTCGGTATGATACTCGGACCGCACGCTGTGGGGCTTATGCCGCAGGAGGTCATGGACTCACAATGGTATAAGCTGCTTATTACCTGGATGCAATGCGCCTTTGGCTTAATGCTCGGCACGGAGCTTATCTGGAAGAAGATAAAAAGCTACGGCAAGGCTCTGATTGTAACAACCCTCACTCAGTCCCTCGGTACGTTTTTATTCGTATCGCTGGTGTTCGGAGTTGTTTTTTATTTTACGGATGTGCCTGTGTATCTTGCGTTTGCATTCGGAGGAATTGCGCTTGCGACCGCCCCCGCCCCCGCTTTGTCTATCGTGCAGGAGTTCCACACCTCCGGTCCCGTCACGGACGCGCTTATCCCTATGGCGGTATTGGACGACATTGTGGGTATAGCCGTATTTTTCACGGTAAACTCCTTTATTGCACGAACCGTATCGGGCGGTTCGGTTCCGCTTTATATGATTCCCGTTATGATTTTTATGCCCGTTATTATCGGCGCTGCGGTTGGGTTTATCGTGGGAAAAATCTTACAGAAGAACCTGGGCAAAATCGGCAACGTGGTGGTGCTGTTATCGGGCATTACCGTTACAGCCGCTGTTGGGCTTATTCTTAACAAGACAGTATTCACAAACATCGCTCTGAACTATATGCTTATGGGAGTTGCGTTCTCCGCTGTATTCTCAAATATGCTCTCGGAAGAAAAGCTTGCCGAATTGGTGAAAAGCTTTAATCCCGTTCTTGCAATAAGCCTGTTAGCCGCAATCGTTGACCTTGGCGCGCCTCTGGATTACCACCTTATCCTCGGAGCGGGACTGTATACCTTCATCTATATCATCGCCCGTATATGCGGAAAATACGGCGGTGCGAGAATTGGGGCAAAGCTCACCAAAATGCCGGCTACCGTGCAGAAATTCCTTGGATTAACCTTGCTTCCGCACTCGGGCGTTTCATTGGTATTTACGGGAATAATAAGCTCAGTTCTGGCAGCGTCCAAGCCCGAGCTTGCCACGATAGTAACGGGTACAATTGCCGCGGCGGCTGTCATCAATGAAATAATAGCCGTATTC
>JBJESC010000279.1:0-2547 GCA_051882615.1 Oscillospiraceae bacterium | reverse complement strand
TGTACCAGTCAGTAACAACGCTTGCGGGAACGTTCTTTTCTCCCTCGGTGACCTCAGCTTTCCACGGGTGCTTTCCGCTGCCGTCCGGCTTGTTTCTGCGAAGAACCGTGCCCTCAATGGTAGGTGTTGAGAAAGTAATGCTGTCGCCCTTGGTTGCAAGCGAAGTTGACGGAATACCGAACTTTACACGGTAAAGCCAGAAATATCTGTACTTACCATTGGACTTCTTCGCCCGAAAGCCGATTGCCACGGGATTTCCTCCGTCCTCGCTTGCAGAAATAACCACGTTGTTGCTGTCGATAGTTGCGCCCGTCAGAACAGACGCGGCACTGTTGCCTATATCATCAATGCCGAGGGAGAGCGTTCCGCTCTTGAACTCCTTGACGATTTCGGACGCACCATCATCGGCATACAGAGTTGCCTCGGCGAGTTCCACAGACAAATCTGCAGTCATAGCCTTGGCGAGTTTTGCGGGAGTTCCATAGGTTTCATCGCCGTTTTCGTTCTCAGTTATAGGCGCGTAATAAAGCATATCTAAACCGATAGTTGCCATTATATCTCCTCCAATCCGTATTCTTTTGCCACATCAATGGCATAGTGATTGTAGCCCGTATCGTCCTCGTGACCAACATATTTTCGGGCGGTTATTGTTGTGTCTGAATCAAGCAAAGCCTTTACAAGCTGGCTCTTGGTGCGGTTGTAGTTACCCTTGCTGAACAGCGAAATCCGCACTTCCTGCACATCAATTTCGGGCTTGTTGTCCGAATGAAGTTCAAAGCTGTCATAAAGCGGAGTGAACACCAGATACTCATCGGGTGGTTTCCCCGAGTACACCGCAGTGCTTGCGGGAATTTTCAGCTGTTTCGCAATTTCGGCAAGTTTGGAAAGTAAGCTCACAGCCCCTCGACCTCCTTTTCAAAAGCGGATTTCATAGCGTCCACGCACTGCTTTTTCACGGCGGATTTTGCGGGTTTCAGAAATGGTTTTGCGGACTGACTGCTTGTGCCGTATTCGAGGATATTGGCAATTTTAGCGTTGCTTGAACCGTCCGTTCTCGGCTCTGAAAAGCCAATCTTGATGTCGTGATTTCCGTTTTTGTCTACCATAACGGGCGAAAGCCCGAGGGAACGCTCCAGTTCTCCTGTGGAACGGGATTCGCTTTTATTGCCGACACCCACAACAGCAGAGAGATTGCTCCGAACCTTGTCCAAAACCACCTCACCGCCCGTTTGCAGTACCTTTTCGGCAATGCTGTCAGTCTGCGAACCAAGCCGTGACAGCTTCGCAAGAAACTCATCGGGCATTTTCACTTCTGCTTTAGCCACTCGGCTCAACCTCCTTTGCAAGCACTTCAACATACATTCCGCGACCTTTCACATCTTCAACAGAGGTTATCTCAAACACCGAACCATCGCACAGAATCCGCATATCCGTGGTTACTTTCATATTAGGAATTGTGCGGAAACGAAACAAGTCAGTAGCTTCGGAGAAAACGGCACGGTTAGCCCATTTCTCGCTGCCGTGCCGACCCTCTCGGTAAGCCCTTACCTTTGCCACAACAACATCAGTTTCCGACTGAAATCCCTCGCTGTCGGTTACGACCTGTTTCTGCGTAATTTCGATGAATTTATTCATCTTTCCGAAACTCATAATATCCACCGCCTGTCAAGCCGCAGCAGCATATTCACCGTATCCCACACTTGTTTTCCCGCTTGAACATTGTCCCCGAAAAAGCCGCCTGTGCTGCCATCTCTGCTTTCGTAAAAATGAGATGACAGCATAATAACTGCTTGTTCGGTAGTCGCTGACATCGGGTTATCAGCGTAATACCCCTGTTCAACGTGCTGATAACTTTCCGCATAGGAAATAGCCGCGGTGATATAGTTCACGAGAAGTACATCGTCCGCCGAGTGTTCAAGTATGAGATTCTGCTTGACTTTTGTAAGAAGCTCCTCCATTCAATCACCCTTTACGAACCGGAGCCGGATTTCATCTTGAGAATCTGCACCGCCTCGGGAAGAACCAGCTTTCCGTCAACGCGCTCCTTTGCCACAAATCCCACCATTCCGTTTCCGGCGAACAACTCTTTCAGTTCCGCAAAGGAACGAGTGCCACGGTCGCCGATGTTGTAGTAGCTGAAATCGCCGAATGCGATTACAGGCTTTCCCGCCGCAATCGTGGGAACATAGGGAGAAGTGTAAACCTCGTAGCCGAACAACCTGTCGGGTTCTCCCGCCTGAAGCGAAGGCTGCCACAGATACGCGCCGTTGCTGTCCTTCAGCTTGCGGAGCACAGCAATAGTCTGGTCGTTCATGATGAACTTTGCGTTCTTGCGGTAAGGACGCTTAAGGGAGTACACAAGATTGATGACTTCATCTGCAGTAATCGCAGTCGCGCTTGCGGTGGTAATTGCCACTTCGCCGCCGCCCTTATCTGCAAAGATACCGAGGGGCTTTCCGACACCGTCACCGTTGAGGAAAGCGTCCTCCTCTGCATTGGAAAGCGCCTTTGCGAACTGGTCGATGAGGTAGCTGTCAAGCCCGAAAG
>JBJESC010000278.1:0-2557 GCA_051882615.1 Oscillospiraceae bacterium | reverse complement strand
GCATCTGCGAAGCGTTCAACTGTGCGCATATCGCGGCGGCGGCGTAGGCGACATCGAAGCCGACATCGGAGCAACGACCTCGAAGCCGTGACCTCGAAGCCTGACTTCGAAGCCGACATCGCAGACCTCTTACGGCTCGGCTAATTGCGCTAAATACCTGTTTTGCGCACTTCCCGCGGGGGAGACAGGGGGTGCGGGAATTGCGCAAAACAGTTATTTAGCGAGGGAGCGAAGTTGTTTGCCGCCGCCGCCTACCTTTGCCCCCCGTTAAAATTGGCGGCGGTGGCAAACAGCGAAGCGACCGCCCTTTAGCCGAGCCGCCGACCTCGAAGCCGACATCGAAGCCGACATCGAAGCCGCGACCTCGAAGCCGACATCGAAGCCGACATCGAAGCCGCGACCTCGAAGCCGCGACCCCCTAAGTCGACCTCGAAGCCGACATCAGCCGCCGCCGCACACCGCTATTTGCGCGCATCTGCGAAGCGTTCAACTGTGCGCATATCGCGGCGGCGGCGTAGGCGACATCTAAGCCGACATCGGAGCAACGACCTCGAAGCCGTGACCTCGAAGCCGCACATCTGGGTCTTGTCGCCCGCTTTTTGAGTGCCCGCCAGTCCTACTTGACTATGTATCATATCTCTGTATTTGGCTATGAGAGTAACTGTAAAATCTTACGGTGATGTTTTTAAGGTAGTGTTCCACAAATTCAATAACGGCTGTGGAATTGGTCTTGGCGCGGCTATGTTTATCGATAGCAATCAGAACACGCCTCGACAACAAGATTGCGAGAAAGAGAAGTCCAACCTTTACCGCGCCAAGTCACGTATACGCGAGTACGCTCTTTGCAACGATTGGCAATATTTCGTAACGCTGACCCTCAACAAGGACAAGCAAGACCGATACGACGTTGACGGCTATGTTCGCGACCTCGGTTTCTGGATAGGCAACTACAACAAGAAGTACAGCACGAAGTTGAAGTATCTGCTTATCCCAGAACAGCACAAGGACGGTGCTTGGCATATGCACGGATTGTTCAACGGTGTGGCGGCTGACAGCGTTTGCAGTAACGCCCACGGCTATCTTGATATGCCATATTACGCCCAAAGGTTCGGCTATATATCGTTAAGTTGTGTGCGCGACAAGACCCGTACAGCGGCGTACATTACGAAATATGTCGCAAAGGCTCTCGGACATACTGATATAGCACTCTGCAAGCACAGCTTCTATGCTTCGCGCGGACTTAATCAAGCGTATGACGTTGGAGAGTTCAAAGCCGCCGATATACCGCCGCAGGTTTGGCAGAACGACTATTGTGGCGTATGTTGGTGCAATAATGCTGACGAGCTCAACGAGGTTTTGAAAGGATGTGAAAGTATATGTTGACGGTCTTAGACCTTTACCGCCTTATAGAGCGCATTTCTGTGGACGGTAAGTCTATCAGAGAAACCGACCCCATAGACGTTGTAGATGTCTGCGACGGCTTTTGCGGTCTTGTCGCTCACTGCGACGGCTTCACTCTCGGTGTTGACCCAGACGGCAACATCATTGTATGCATTGATGATTGACCACACCCCCAGTATGCAAAATGTCGGTTTGTTATAATGGCTAATTCTCGCAAAATTCGGTTTCGAGTTAACATTTTAAGGATTGTTGAAAGGGGGGATAATATGAGGTCACGATTTATTGGGGGTGACGTTTTCGCTGCGTTACTGCTGGCGCTTATGCCCGCAAATGCGCTCGCCTGTGAGGTGTCTGCTCGTTACGGAATGCGCATTGGTGATGTGCTCTCTCTGCGGCGGGAGGACGTCGCAAAAGGTCGGTTTACCTACAAGGAACAAAAAACAGGCAAGTCCCGCCGCGTTACGCTGTCGCCCGACATTCAGCGGAGATTGCTCGCGCAGAGTGGGCGCGTGTGGGTCTTTGAGCATCGCACAGATTGGCGGAAACATCGGACGCGGCAAGCCGTTTACAAGGACATTAAGCGCGTTGCAAGGGCGTTCCGCGTTGATAACGGAGTAAGTCCCCACAGTGCGCGCAAGCTTTACGCCGTCAATGCATACAAGCGAAGCGGCGGCGACCTTGCGAGGGTCAAACGCTTGCTCAATCACAGCAACGAAGCTGTTACAATGCTTTATGCGTTGGCTGACACTATGTCGAAACCTGTTGCAAAAAGGAAACAAGTGTCCCATAAAAAGGACAGTAAAAATAATACTCGCAAAAAGTCTATATAAAGTCTTTACAAGTTCCTGCAATAGTGGTACAATGTAATTGCCAAGGACGAGAGACCCCATTCGCAACGGTGCTTAGTAACCACCAATAAACGAGTGGGGTTTTGTCATATCTGGCAATAATTACAAGTAAAGGAGTAAGAGATTTCCTTTTTCCTTATCCAGCATAGCCGCGCGGCGTTTGAGCGCACCTTCGAGCGAAGCGAGCCCCGACGGAGTCTGTCGCGATGGCTTCAGCGACCACGGGAAAAAGGCTAATTTGATACAAGTTAATAGTCTCTCGGACTTGGCGTTCCCCCCCTTGGGGGGGCGGAGGGGGGGTAGTGACC
>JBJESC010000277.1:0-10330 GCA_051882615.1 Oscillospiraceae bacterium | reverse complement strand
TGTATAATGAGGTGAATATATGATATCAATTGATATTACCGACAGACAAATAAAGTTTGTCAGAGGTCAGCAGAGCGGCAGCAAGGTTAAAATCCTTGACGCCGATATGCGCGAGCTTACCATGGGCATTGTATCCAACGGTTACATCACCGACCTGCCTATGGTTGCCGCAGAGCTTAACGACATCATCAAGTCCAAGGGCGTTAAGGAAAAGGACGTTGTCGTTTCTATCACTTCCAGCTCCATTGTTTACAAGGAAATCAAGGTATTAAAGCCCAAGAATATGAAGAATCCCGCCATTATCGAGGCGATGATTCAGTCCGAAATGGGCGCCTCCAGCGACTACAACATCTCCTTCACCGTTGCGGGCGAGGAGGAGGACGAGGAGCACAACAAGCTGCTGAGAGTTTACGCAGCCGCTTGTCCCCAGAGACTTGTTGACGGCTATGTAAGACTGTTCTCTCACGTCGGCTTGGCGCTCAAGCAGGTTTACATCTCCAACAACTCCGTAAGCCGCCTTATCAAGAGCACCGCAAAGATGGCAGACAGAATGCCGCTGCTGCTCGTTCAGATTGATAAGAACTTCCTTAATGTAAACCTCTACGAGAACAACCAGCTGTCCTACTCGCGCTTCTCCAACATCACTCCCAGCGATCCCAACGAGTACGGCGGAGACGGTGATTACCTCCCTACGGCTATCAACAACAACCTCGAGCGTATGCTCCAGTTCATCAGCCAGAGAAAAGGCTCCAAGCCGCTGCAGGAAATTCTGTTCTACGGCGATATTGACAGCTTTATTGAGATTTCCAACGCGATTTCTTCGTTCGGAATTCCCGCTAATATGCTCTCGATGCCGTCCTCCGTATCTACTAACGTACAGTTCGACTTTACCAAGTTTGCGAACGCGGTAGGCGCACTGTTCCACACCAATAAGGAGCTTGAGCACATCAACCTGCTCGAAGCTACCTCCGCGAAGGAGTCCAAGGGCTCGGGCGGATTTTTGCTCGCGCTGGTCGGCACTCTGCTGGCTTCTGCGGCGGTTGTCGGCGGTATCACCCTCGGAGTCGGAGTGCTCAAGGGCGGCATTGACAAGAAAATTAAGGAAGTTGACGCAAGGATTAACGACCCCGTGCTGAAGCAGGATATGGAAATAGTTTCCGCCCGCGAGGGAATGCTCGAGGGCTTCCAGAACTACAACAACACCGTTGATAAGGTTATTCTGCAGTTCAACTATCTGCCCAAGGTTCAGTCCCTTGTATTTGAAAAGGTTCAGGAGCCTATGGACAAGAAGAAGGGCAACATCCTCAAGGATGACGAGCTTCTTGAAATTGCTGAAATTTCTGTCGATGACGGCGGCGGAGTTACCGTTTCGTTCAGAGGTCTGTCCAAGGGCAACCCCACCGACCTGCCCTCCAGATACGCAAATTACCTCACAAACAAGGTGCTTGATAAGTATGGCGAGCCTTACTTCGTAGATGTAACCTATACCGGCTTTACCAAGGATAACATCAGCGAATACGGCACAATGGCGCTCCTTTCCGCTGAGGAACGCGAGAAGTATGACACTTACTTCTCGTTCGATATGTCGATGCAGGTTAAGCCCGGAAGCGACGAGCTCCATACCGATATTATAAAGGACCTTGGTCTTGACAAGGAGGTAACAGAATGAGATTCAGTAAGCAAGAGCGCATAGCAGCGCTGATTATACTTGCGGTTATTATCATCGCGCTCGGCGCGTTCCTGATAATAAAGCCCGCATTTGAGGACTACGGCGCGGCAAAGAAAACGCTGGCTTCAAAGCAGCAGGAGCTTCAGGGCTATGAAGACAGAGCGGCTCAGAAGAAGCCCCTCAGAGAGCAGATTGAGCAGGCGTACAAGGACGGCGAGCACCTCGCGGATATGTTCTTCCCCGAGCTTGCTTCCTATGAGGCTGACGACGCATTCAGAGCCTTCATCGCTCAGTGCAGCACCAACATTATTGTTGAGGAGGTAAGTGTTTCCGAGCCCACAACAGTAACTCTCGCAAACGCATTCTACACTCCTGTTTCCGTTGACTATGCTCTTAAGAGCTACGTTCAGTCGGGCGTTGAGCCTACCGAGGCAGAGCAGAAGGCTCAGGCGCGTACAGAGGCGCTTATGGCAGCTCTCAGCGAGTCGCAGACTATCGGCGCAAGCAAGGTTGACTTCACCGTTACCGCAAAGACCAGAGACGACATTCTCAAGTTCGCCGACGAGGTTAACGACTATATGGTAAACGAGGGTGCCGGCAAGACCAGAAAGGCAATTATGATTACCGGCATGCAGTTCACATACGATGAAGTTAACAAAAAGTATGACGAGCTTGTTGATAAGGAAATCGCAAAGATGGACGCAGAGGGCGAGCGTGCTCTCGCAGCCGAGGTCGGAGCTGATATTCCCCCGATTCCCACCTTTGACGACGATGATAATGACGAAAACGACGGCAAGCCCGTTCTTTCCGAGTACCTGTTCACCTATTCGGGAACTCTGACGTTCTACTCCATCGAGCGTATGCAGGATCCCAAGGCTCAGCTTGACGCTCAGGACGGCATAGGCGCATAATAACGCCATTTTTGGCGCTGTGACAAACATAACAGAGGGTGCGGATATTGCGTTCGCACCGTCTGTTGCAGTATAGGCTCTTTGCCAAAGAGCGGTTTTGCCGAACGGCAGACGCAAAGCAATCGGCTGTTTGGCAAAAACAACAGTATTTCCCAAATATTGAGAAAAGGAGGAAATCATGGCACACACTATGAGAAAGTACCTGAATAACCGCGGTTCCGCGTTATTTATGGTGCTTAGTACGATGACCGCGCTGATGATTTGCTGTATGGCAATGTACTTCTCGGTAATATCATCGCGTTCAACTCAGTACGCTGTCTTCTATCAGAAGCAGTCCTATCAGTCGGCTGTGTCGCTGTCGGATTCGCTGCTTGCCAGCATGATTACGGGCAGCGGCGGATTTGAGGGACTTGGTCAGAAAATATGGAATCTTGATGTGGGCGGCAAAATCACCACAGACGCCAACGGCTTTAAGACTTTCGATTCTGCGGGAGCAGGCGCTGACGACGACAATTTTGTCGGCGCTTATATGCTGGAGGCAACCAGACTTCCCGATGAAACGCTTGCGGACGGTTCTACCGTGAGAGTGTTCGATATTATTGTCACCACCTCTGTCAACGGCTCCAAGGAGATCTACCACAACATTATCCAGATGTCCAATCCGTCTACTCCCAAGCCGCTTCCCGGACCTACAAACGTGTTCACCGCAACGGGTTACGTTCCCAACTCCGTATTCCTGGACGGTGGTGAAATGAAGACGGACGTATTCTTTGATAACGAGGATACTGTCCTCAACGCATACGGCGGTAAGAAGATGACGCTCAGCGGAAACCTCGCCTGCGGCGGCTCGCTTACTATCAACAAGTGGCTGGAGATTAAGTCCGATTCTCCCACATACTTTGCGGTAAGAGATACATATACCTCTTTTGCTAACCAGGTTATCACTTTCGCAGCGCCTACCGGTTCTTCCGATATTGATAAGAACAAGACCAGAAGCGAGGTTCTTATCGGCGGCGACTGCTATCTGATAAACGGTGCGAAGTTCCAGAACGCGAATGTTTACGTTCTCGGCGACCTCTACCTCAGGGGCAACGCGCTGGATTCCAGCTGCAAGTACTTCGTAGACGGCAATATCTACCTCGAGGGTGGATTCTGGCACAACCTCAGCAACGTTTACTGTAACGGAACTGTCGATTCTTCGAAGAACTCCGGCGGCGGTATCAACAGCGCGCTGGCGGGCCAGTGGACAGGAAATGTCCAGGGCAAGGAGACCGATGGTCTGAGAACTGTCACCGAAATGATAAACTACTTGGAGGAAAAGACCGCAACCGTTCCTTATTATAAGTGGGTGGTTGACACAACAGGTCTGCCCGAGAAGACTGTTACCTTCAGCACCGATAACGATAATCCTTCCCCCACATATCTTCTCAGCTACAGCAATTCCGAAAAGGGCTGCATCATTAAAGATGTCAAGATGTACAACCCCAATAACTCGGGCGGTTGGAAGAACAGCTGCACTCTCGTTATTGATACGGGCGAAAACCCCGACAATATCTATACCATTCAGGTTAAGGCAAACCGCGACTTTGTAGACTCAAAGCCCGGCAACGATACATTCTGCTGGTTCCCGCGCAACACCGTAAACGGTGGTGATATGTGGAAGCAGAACAGCAATATGAAGTTCCAGATACTCGTAATGGGACGCGGTACTGTTATTGTTGATATTCCTACCGGAGTTACATATCAGGACGACGACCACCTGAAGTTTATGCACTACGGCTGGTTTGCGCTTAAGGGCGGAACGGAATACTATTTCGGCGACGAGGCTCAGAAGAGCAACCGTGCATATCGTCTTTCGCACACCGCATATACCCGTGCGGACGACAGCGGCACCGACGCAGATTTCTTCAGCCAGTTTATTCATTACGGCTGCAGCAGCGGCGACGGCTGCTCGTATTCGACTGAGGAAACAGACATTGAGTGCTCAGTCTGCGGCAATAATTATGTCAGCGCTGTATGCGCAGATCACGGCACTGTTGACACATATTGCGCTACCTGTCAGGCAAGCAGAGGCGTAAGCCACGTCGGAAAGTGCAACAACCACGTTGACAAGCCGGCGGTCAGAGCTTACCTGAATTCTCACCCCGCAATAAAGGCGATGATGACTGGCGATGACGGAAACATCGTTTACCCCAATGTGAACATCTTCCTCGTAAGCTGCGATGAGAACGCGGATATACGTCTCTCGTCAAGAGCGGCATCAACTGCAACGGGCGATGTTGACGTATTCATTCAGAACTCGTTCTTCGGATACGTTTACGCACCGTATGTAACGTTCAAGGCTGGTCCCTCCAATACGGGCGGCGGCATGGTAAGACTGATGGGCGGTCTGACGGTATCGGACTACATCATCGACGACTCGTATTCGATACTCGCATGCTATCCCGACAAGCTCCCGATGGAGCTGATGGACGATTCCTGCTTTGATAATCAGCTGGGCGGTCTCACCAACAAGTCCTGGAAGATTGTTCTGAAGTCACACTGATAGAGGAGGCGCTTTGATATGTTAAAAAGAATGTATTCCAAGAGAAGCGGCTTCACGCTTGTAGAAATCATTGTTGCTTTTGCAGTGTTTGCGATTATGGCTTCTATGATTGCACAAATTCTGGAAATCACCATAAGAGCAAGAGAGTCCAACAATCTCTATGCACAGGAGCTCGCAAAGCAGGAAAGACTTCTGACCGTTATTGAGAGAGATAATGACAATTACAGCGCAGCTACGGGTAATTATAAAATTACACTTTCTGACGGTACCACCTTTACTATGGGATACCAGGTTAATGCAACCGACCCGACCGCGGTAAACCAGGCAGAGGGACTGAACTACTTCCTCTCGCCGGTTGACTACACCTGCCCCCCTGCAAGCAGCGAGGGCGGCGAGGACTCTGACAGCAGCGACGCGGGCGGCGGTTCTCAGCTTTCCAGAATGGATACCCGTATCACCGGTACGGCAGGCATCGGCGGCATTAAGATTTACAAGGTTGTAAAGGATACGCACGCCTATGCGGATGACGATCCGTACAAACCCGCTGCGGGATATACGCGCTACTTTATCGAGTGCGCGGCTTCCAGCGTAAACGACGACGGTGATACCACGCTCAGAGAAGAGGACGTTCCTTACGCACAGTACAGACTGTTCTTCTTCTCCGACCAGCTTGACGCTACAAAGAGCTCGGTTGTATACACCAATTCCGACGGCGACAGCTATACGAAGAACATATATCAGGAAGCAAAGATTGTCAGAATAGGTCATGTAAACACCACGATAGAGAACGCGCTTGCCAACGGAATATCGTCCTCCAACACTTCCGACGGTTCTTTGGCAAGTACCATGAACGCATATACTATCCAGAGGCTCGGCAACAGCGTTAAAATCAGCACGCCTTATGTTACCGAGGGCGGTAAGTCGGGAGTAAGATTCCAGGGCTCCAAGTTCACGAGATTCTATGTTGATTTCCAAGGCGACCCCAACATCTCTCTCTCGTCCTTCGGTCATAACTGCACGCTTGACTCCGAGGGCAGACCGAACTTCACTGCATGCCCCGTTTATAAGGAGACATACAACACAGACGGAACACCCAAGTATGAGGAAAGCGACGAAGGCGGCGTTCACCAGAGTATTTATGGCGGCTTTATGTACACTCGCGTTCCCACAACGACCTGATAATTGCAGTTACTTTACAAACAGAGGAGAATTGATATGCTCAGAAGAATAAAGCGACTGCTGAGGAAGCGTAACAATGCGGGATTTACCCTGATTGAGGTGATTATCGCAAGCGCTCTGCTCGGAATTCTGATGCTCGGCGTGTTCGGCTTTGTACAGCCGGTAATGGCGAGCGTTAAGGCAAAAGAGCAGAACGCCCGTGCGGTTATGCTCTGCGAGACGATTGAATCCTACATTGCGAACAGCACAAAGCTCTCGTATTATGTACAGACCTTTTCGGGAGTAACGGCGGCTGACATCACAACGGCAACCACCGACCCCGCGCCTATCGTAGGCGTGAAGTATACGGGTACGGAGTACCCCGACCAGGCGAACGCTTCGCTTTCGGATATGTTCAGCTGTATGAACTCGGTGCTTAACACCACGAACTACGAAATCCGCTGCATCGGAATGCGCTGGCGCACAGATCCCAAGACCGGCGAGAAGAAGATGATGCTGACAAACGAGGTTGTTGACCAGAATACCGGCGCGCTCGACCCCGCCAAGTCCAAGCTCGTGTTTGAAACCTGCTTCTATGACGGGCTTTATCCCGTACTGGAGTACAAGAACTATTCTAACCAGTATCAGGTTCTTAACGATGAGGGAAATCTTGTTGATAAATACGATCCTGCCGATGTGAAGATGGCTCCCGCGCTTGAGATTACGATGAGCGTTTATCTCACGCCCGAGTGTTACAGCACAAGCGAAACAACCCGCAAGGAGGCTATGGCGACATTTAACGGAACAACCTTCGCGGATTTCCGCAATATTGCCAGCACAGCCACAATCAACAAGGCGGGTGATTTCAAGCTCCGTCCCAACGTTGAGGCACACAGTTATAACGACGCGCTGGCGGCTTCTCCGACGGAGGTGTATACCGATTCCAAGTATGGAGCTTGCTACTACCCCGAAACCTTCATCTACTACCTCACCAGAAAGACTACGGACATCAGCACTCCAACTCCTTGATGAACCGCAGCCGGTACGCTTTTCAAAGCAGAGAAATTCACAAAAAATCGGGGCGATAGTCTCGCCCCGAGGTTTGTGAGTTTTGAATAACGGCTTAATCGAAAAGCCCCATATACCAACCGATTATCGGAAGTCCGACAAACCATGCAGCGGCAATTCCGACTGCAAGGAACGGTCCGAATACCATTCTGCGGGAGTACTTCACCTTGGTGATCTGGTCGCCGCGAATGTAAATCTTAAATCCGCCTTCGCGCTCGTCCGAGATGTTCTCGCGGAGTGTGCGGGTGAGCGCGGATTTATCGGGAAGTCCGTGCCATACCTTTTCGTCAAGGAATTCCCACTCAATGTCGGGTTCGCCGTCGCTGACGCTTCCGACTATGATGTCATCGCAGCCCTCGCGTATGTAACCTACATCGCTGTCGAGCTGATTCTGATACCACTCTTTCACGAGTTCAAGGATTTTATCCGAAATCTCGCGCTCGCTTTTCTTGTCGCGGAGCTTCTTGATTACTCCGTAAACGGAGCCGGTCAGAATTCCCACAAGCAACGCCACAAACACGCGGTAGCCAAGCAGCAGCGACGCGCCTGCCATAAGCTGGAGGTCGCCTCCGCCCATACCGCCGATAAATACAAGTATACCGAACAGGACGATTACTATTCCCGCAGCGATAAGGCGCTCGCTCCACGGAGTATCGGGGAAAACCAAGATAGAAGCAATGCCGAGCACTCCGATTGTAATGCTGCACCAGTAGGGAATTTCAAAGTGGTCAATGTCGATGAAGCTGAGCACAATCAGCACGGCAAAGAGAACCGCGGAATAGGGCAGCATCCACACCTTGCCTTTCCACATAAGGTCGCCCGAATACTGATACATCAGCCACGAGCCGCAGTACAGAACGGCGCAGATGGATTCGACAATCATATAGCGCGGCGAAATCTTCGATTTGCAGTAGCGGCACTTTCCGCCGAGGAAAAGCCAGCTGAAAATCGGGAACATATCGTACCACGCAAGCTGATGTCCGCAGGAAAAACAGTGTGACGGCTCGGTAACAATCGACTGCTTCAGCGGCGTTCTCAGAATGACAACGTTGAGAAAGCTGCCGATAACGGAACCGAACACAAACGCCATTGCGGCGCAGAAAATCTGAATTGCCAAAGGCATTCAAAATCCCTCCTCTTATTAGAATAATGATATTATATCATAAAAACTCTGAATTTGCAATACATTTGCCAAAGGGGAAAGCTGTATTTTGCGGTTTGCTTCGGGCAATTGATATATAACCTGAATTTTCACGGATTGGACGTCCGAATATTCAGTCGAAAGGAAGAAAGTTATGGCGGGACCCGTTAAAAACTTACGAATTGGCGACATTCTCGTTGAAAGCGGATTTATCAACGAGGAACAGCTCCAGGCAGCGCTTGCCAAGCAGAAAACCAGCGGCAAGATGCTCGGAGATGTAATGCTGGAGATGAATCTCGTTTCCGAGACTCAGCTGGCGCAGGCATTGGCAATCCGACTGAAAGTTCCGTTTGTGGATTTGTCGTCGATAAAGGTTGACCCGATTGCCGTTCAGAAAATCCCCGAGCAGACCGCGCGCGACAAGTGCGTCTTTGCTTATGCAATCAATCACAACCGACTGATGGTTGCGACCAACGACCCGATTAACTTCTACATATTCGACGAACTGAAGGTTGTTGCGGGAATGGAAATCATTTCGCAGATTTCCACCCGAACCCAGATAGAGGCGGCAATCAATAAATACTACTCGTCGTCCGCAATGGATAAGACGATGAACGACCTCGAAAACGAGGCGGAGGGCGAAGGCGAAGCAGCACAGAACGCCGCTGCAATGGAGTCCGAGAACCGAATTGATAACGCGCCTATCGTTAAGCTCGTTAATATGATGGTTGAAACGGCATTCCGTCTGGGGTGTACCGATATTCATATCGAAGCGTTCAAGGACAGAACCCGCGTGCGCTTCCGTATAGACGGCGAGCTTGTAGAGCAGGATATGAAAATCCCGCCGTCCTTCCATAACCCGATTATCACCCGTATCAAAATCCTTGGCGGTATGAACATCGCCGAGCGCCGTATCCCGCTGGACGGACGTTTCGGAACGCGCATTGACGGCGTAAACCTGGATATGCGTGTCAGCACCATTCCCTGCGTATACGGCGAGAAATGCGTTATACGTCTGCTTTCCACCGCGGACGATAAGGCGCGTAAGATTACCGACCTCGGTATGACCGACTATAACTACAAGATGTACAAGGAGATTATCCGCTGTCCTAACGGCGTTATGCTGGTTACGGGACCTACCGGTTCGGGTAAATCCACGACTTTGTACGCAACGCTCGGCGAGCTTTCTCAGCCGAATGTAAACATCGTTACCGTTGAGGACCCTGTCGAAAAGAAAATCGACGGTGTAAACCAGTGTCAGATTAACGCTAAGGCGGGTATGACCTTCGCCGCGGCGCTTCGTTCAATCCTCCGTCAGGACCCGGATATTATAATGGTCGGAGAAATTCGTGACGGCGAGACCGCCGATATTGCAATCCGTGCCGCTATCACGGGACACTTCGTTCTCTCCACACTGCATACCAACGACGCTGCGACTACAATCACGCGTCTTGTTGATATGGGAGTTGCACCCTACATGGTTGCTTCTTCTGTTGTCGGAATTATCGCTCAGCGACTTGTAAAGCTCCTCTGCCCGCAATGCAAGGAGGAATTCGTCCTCAGCGATCCCGACGAATTAAAGCTGATGGGCAAAACAACGCCCACCAAAATCTGCAAACCCCACTCGGGTGGCTGCAAGGCATGCAGAAACACAGGCTACTCGGGACGTACGGCTATTCACGAAATCATTGTCACCTCGCCCGATATTAAAATGCTGATTACATCGGGAGCAACTGCGGAGGAAATCGGCGCAAGGGCTACCAAGAACGGCACCCGACTGCTCCGTGACAACGTTTCTCAGATGGTTCTGGAAGGCAGAACCTCCATGGACGAACTTG
>JBJESC010000276.1:0-10353 GCA_051882615.1 Oscillospiraceae bacterium | reverse complement strand
GAAAACAATTCGCTCTAGGAGGAACAATTTATGTACTTACAGAAAATCCAGAAGGTTCTTTATGTTTTCAAAATTTTAGTTACCATTGATATGGTGTTGACATTTGTTTACGCGGGATTTCTTATTGTCGGAGGAGCAACCGCCGTCTTCTGCGACAACCCCGTTATCGGTAAGGTTGGTAACGTGACAATTATGCTGCCTATGATTGACTCGCTTGAATATCACGGAGCAGTTTATGTAGCTAACGGAGTAGCCGCTCTTTTCAGCGCAATAATTCTTGCGGGAATAGCGAATTATCTGAAACAGGAACTTAAAGACGGAACTCCCTTAACTATAAAAGGAGCAGATATGCTCAAGAGCCTCGGAATTCGCGTTATTATTCTATCGGCAGTATCAACAACGGTTCAGGCTTCAATCCTCGCAATGTACAAAATAGCGGAAACAACGGAAATCACGGAACTTGCCGAAGTCTCTCTCGGAATTTGCTTTATCATCTTCTCAATGATTATACGCTACGGAACTCAGCTCAACGGCGAGAAAAAACCTCTTATTTCCGAGACTACCGAAAACGCGCAATCCAACGACAGCGCCAACACATAACAAATCACATACTTCCAAACAGAAATAACCCCCGCCGTTTTTAATCGGCAGGGGATATTTCTTTTATACCGCTTTTCTGACCAAATCCCGCGAGAAATCTCTGAGCCTTCCCTCGTAAATCACATTAACGTCCGGTAAATTGAGGAAATGCATCGGCTGAACTATCTCTTCAAACTGTGTCGGATCCTCAATTCCATATTTAACCAGCAAATCTCTTACAAAATCGGAACAATAGTAATGCCGCTCTCTCTTGTAAATCACATTGAAACAAGCAAGAATCAAACCCAGCGAATCATAATAATAATTTTCCTTATCCTCAAACATTTCATCTATTTTATGTACAAGCTGATAATAGGTTTTCTCACTTACCGGAAGCGACATCACGACTGCACGAGTATCGGAAAACCTTTTCAGCGTTCCGAAATCAGTCGACTCCTGCACAAATCCACCAATCCACGGATTATAGGGATTTCTTCTTCCAAAAGAATACAGATAGTGCAAGTCCGGATCGAAGCTCACCGAAACGTGGTTATACTCCTTGCCCGTAATCATTTTCAACGCCCTAGAGACAATTGAGCCCGTCTGCATAACGACTATGTATATCTCTTTATCCTGCATTGCCAATCCTCCCCAAAGGAATATTGTAAAATCACACAATAACCGATATCTTCTCCATAGCAATTATACCACACTTATCAATTTATTTCAAGGGGGGGTACCGAAAAAAATATACAACATATAAAAAGGGCTCCGCCGTAAAAGCGAAGCCCTGAATTATTCAATAGGTTATCATACGTTGAACAGAAGCTCATCGTATGTCGGGTAAGGCCAATAATCCTCGCCGACAATGGTTTCAAGCTCGTCTGCAACAGCTCTCAGGCTCTGCATAGCCGCGAACACATCGTCATGATAGCAGCGAGCCTTTGCAAGCTCATCGCCCTCAATACCCTGAGCGTTCACAATCGCATTCTTCAATGCGGCTGTCTTATCGCTCAGCGATACTGTAAGCTCGTTTACCTTCTTTACAAGCTCAACCTCAACGCTCGGCTCAACACCGACAGCCTTCTTGCTTGCCGCAATATCGCTAATATCCTTTGCGAACTTCATTACAGCAGGCAGAATTTCAGTCTTTGCCATATCTGCAGCTGTGAGTGCCTCAATGTTGATAGTCTTGGAGTAGTTCTCCAGGAGGATTTCCTGTCTTGCGTGAAGCTCAACCTCGCTGTAAACGCCAAACTTGGTGAGCAGCTCAATATTCTTTGCGTTAGTCATTACAGGAATAGCGTCAACGGTAGACTTCAGGTTCGGCAGACCGCGCTTTTCAGCCTCGACAGTCCAATCATCGCTGTAACCGTTGCCGTTGAAGATGATACGCTTGTGCTCCTTAATGGTCTTAACAAGCAAATCGTGAAGAGCAGAGTTGAAATCAGCCGCACCCTCCAGCTCATTTGCGAACTCTGTGAGAGAGTTTGCAACGATAGTATTAAGAATTGTATTAGGACCTGCGATATTAAGAGCAGAACCAACCATTCTGAACTCAAACTTATTACCGGTAAACGCAAACGGAGAAGTTCTGTTTCTATCGGTGGAGTCCTTCGGGAAATCGGGCAGAGAGGAAACACCGACATTGAACATCTGCTTGCCCTCAGAGGTGTACTCCTTACCCTCTACAAGTGCGTCAACAACCGCCTGCAGCTCTTCGCCAAGGAAGATGGAGATGATTGCGGGAGGCGCTTCGTTTGCACCGAGGCGGTGGTCGTTACCCGGCGAAGCAACGGACATTCTCAAAAGGTCGGAATATTCGTCAACACCCTTGATGATAGCAGCAAGGAAAGTGAGGAACTGTGCGTTCTGCATAGGAGACTTGCCGGGATCAAGCAGATTGATTCCGTCGTCGGTAGAAAGGCTCCAGTTGTCGTGCTTACCCGAACCGTTAATTCCTGCAAAAGGCTTCTCATGAAGCAGGCAGACCATATTATGCTCCAGAGCAATCTTCTTCATCAGCTCCATTGTGAGCTGATTCTGGTCGGTTGCAAGGTTTGCGGGAGCAAAGATGGGAGCCATCTCGTGCTGTGAAGGTGCAACCTCATTGTGCTTAGTCTTCGAAGTAATGCCCAGCTTCCAAAGATGCTCATCAAGATCCTTCATATAGAAGGCAACTTTGTCCTTGATAGTACCGAAATAGTGGTCTTCAAGCTCCTGACCTTTGGGAGCGGGTGCGCCAAACAGCGTTCTTCCTGTAAAGATAAGGTCTTTTCTCTTATTGTAGGTGTCTTTATCAACAAGGAAGTATTCCTGCTCTGCACCGACTGTTGCAACTACACGCTTGCTGGTAGTATTTCCGAACAGCTTCAGAATTCTGAGTGCCGCATCGGAAACCACATCCATCGAGCGCAGCAGAGGAGTCTTCTTATCAAGCGCCTCTCCGGAATATGAATAGAATGCGGTCGGAATGTAAAGAGAACCGTTCTTTACAAAAGCATAAGAGGTGGGGTCCCATGCGGTATAGCCTCTTGCCTCGAATGTAGCGCGGATACCGCCCGAAGGGAAGCTTGAAGCATCGGGCTCGCCCTTGATAAGCTCCTTACCCGAGAACTCCATAATAACCGTGCCGTCGCCCATCGGAGAGATGAAACTGTCGTGCTTTTCTGCTGTAATACCTGTCATCGGCTGGAACCAGTGTGTATAGTGGGTAGCGCCCTTTTCAATCGCCCAATCCTTCATTGCAGAAGCAACAACATCTGCAATCGAGCTGTCCAGCTCCTTACCCTCGGCGATTGTATTCTTCAGAGCCTTGAACACGTTCTTGGGCAGACGCTGTTTCATCGTCTCCTCGTTGAACACGTCAATACCGAACTGCTCTACCACATCAAACCTCTCGTCCATTGTCCTAGTCCTCCTGAAAAATCTTAATTACAAAAAAACGGCGCACGAACGCAGTCATACTATCGACCGCTTCCGAAACACCGTTGTTTCTTATACTCTTATTATACCAAAAAGAGATTTATTTGTCTACATCTTAATTAAACAAAATAAGCCAAAAATACAAAGGACTTTTTGTAGATTTGTTACAAGAAAAATGCAATTTGTATTCTCGAAAAATTCCAAATTGGTATATTCAGAGCCAAAAACCAGCAATATTTGCAAGTTGTTTTTTGGCGTCTTGCATTTTACTTTGAGAACTTATCCTTCAGCTTGTCAAAAAACGACTGGCGCTTTTCATAATTGCCGTCTTCAAGGGTATTTTCAAAGGCTTCAAGAGCTTCTTTCTGCTTCTTGGTGAGCTTCTTGGGAACTTCCACGTTTATTCTCACCATCTGGTCTCCCCTGTCGCCTTCTGCTCGCTGGAGCTTCTGAACGCCCTTTCCGCGAAGTCTGAATACTGTTCCGGGCTGTGTACCCGCAGGAACCTTATAGCTTACCATTCCATCAATAGTCGGAACTTCAATTTCAGCTCCCAGAACAGCCTGAGAGTAGGTAATCGGGAAGTCAATCCAGATATTGTAGTCGTCACGTTCGAACACGGGGTCTTTTTTAACGGAAAGACGAACCTTTAAATCTCCGCGCGGACCGCCGTTTGAGCCGACATTGCCCTGACCGCGCACATTGAGAGTAACGCCGTCATCAATACCGGCAGGAACTTTGACGGAAACCGTCTTCTTAGCGGAAACCTTACCCTGACCGCCACACTTGGCGCACGGACTTTCAACAATCTTGCCCTTTCCGCCGCACTTTGTACAGGTCTTTTGAGACTGCATCATACCGAACGGAGTACGGGTTGAAACATTGACAACGCCCCTGCCCTTACACTCGGGGCAATTAATAGGAGATGTACCCGCCTTTGCGCCCGTTCCGTGACACTCGGGGCATTCGTCCTGAACAGTCAGCGTTATATCGTGGGAAACGCCCTTGCACGCCTCCATAAAATCGACTTCCAACGCAACCGTAATATCTGCGCCGCGTCTGGGCGAAGTTGCCGAGGAAGAACGTGTTCCGCCAAAGCCGCCAAAGCCGCCGAAACCGCCCCCTCCGCCGAAAATGTCCGCGAAAATATCTCCGAGATCCACACCGTCAAATCCACCGGTGAAGTTTGCACCTCCGCCGTAGCTCGGGTCAACGCCTGCGTGACCGAACTGGTCATACTTCGCGCGCTTATCGGGATCGCTGAGCACCTGATTTGCCTCGTTTATTTCCTTGAACTTCTCCTCCGCCTCGGGATTATCGGGATTAAGGTCGGGGTGGTACTGCTTTGCCAGCTTGCGGTACGCCTTCTTTATCTCTGCGTCCGACGCGCCCTTCTGAAGCCCGAGGACTTCATAGTAATCTCTTTTCTCTGCCATAATTTCTCCAATCAGCGGATTATCCGCAAATTCAAATCGGATTATAAAAATCCACTCAGCGCAAAGTATTCTTTACACCGAATGTGAGCCTGCACCCACAACGTTCCCGCATAACAGGCGCAAGCTCATTCTTTCAGTTATTACTTCTCGGTGAATTCAACGTCAACTGCACCGTCGTCGTTGTTGCCGCCGTTATCGGACGCTGCACCTGCCGCGCCTGCCGCATTTGCAAAGTCCTCGGGATTTCCGCCATTCTCCTGGTATACCTTCTGTGCTACCTCGTAGAACGCCTTCTGGAGTTCGTCCTTAGCGGTCTTGATAGCTTCAATATCGCTGCCCTTGAGTGCTTCTTCGAGAGCGGTAATCTTCGGCTCAACCTTAGCCTTGTCGTCCTCGGATACCTTATCGCCGAAGTCGGTCATCGACTTTCTCATCTGGTAAACCATTGAGTCAGCCTCGTTGCGGACATCGGCTTCCTCACGGCGCTTCTTATCCTCAGAAGCAAACGCCTCTGCTTCCTTGACTGCCTTATCAATATCGTCCTTGCTCATATTGGTAGAAGCGGTAATGGAGATGTGCTGCTCCTTGCCTGTACCCTTATCCTTTGCGGTAACATTTACGATACCGTTTGCGTCAATATCGAAAGTAACCTCAATCTGCGGAATTCCGCGAGGAGCGGGAGCGATACCGTCCAGACGGAAGTTACCGATGGACTTGTTATCCTTAGCCATCTCACGCTCGCCCTGGAGAACGTTAATATCAACAGAGGGCTGGTTATCCGCATAGGTTGTGAATACCTGAGTCTGCTTGGTAGGAATGGTTGTATTTCTTGCAATCATTCTGGTGCATACGCCGCCTGCGGTTTCGATACCGAGGGACAGAGGTGTAACATCAAGAAGAACGATACCCTGCACTTCCTTATTCAGAACACCGCCCTGAATTGAAGCGCCGATAGCAACGCACTCATCGGGGTTAATGCCCTTGAACGGCTCCTTGCCGAGGAAGTTCTTAACAGCTTCCTGAACAGCGGGAATTCTTGTAGAACCGCCTACCAGCAAAATCTTGTGAATGTCGTTCTTATCAAGACCGGAATCAGCAATTGCCTGCTTGAGCGGGCCCATAGTAGCCTCAACCAGGTCAGCGGTGAGGTCGTTGAACTTAGCTCTCGAAAGAGTAACGTTCAAGTGCTTAGGTCCTGTTGCATCTGCGGTGATATAAGGAATGGAGATGTTTACGGAAGTGGAGTTGGAAAGGGCAATCTTAGCCTTTTCAGCCTCGTCCTTCAATCTCTGCATTGCGAACTTATCGTTGATGAGGTCAATTCCGTCAGACTTCTTGAACTCCTCACGGAGGAAGTCAATAATTCTCTGGTCGAAGTCATCGCCGCCGAGGTGGTTGTTACCTGCGGTTGCAAGAACCTCCTGTACGCCGTCGCCAATGTTGATTACGGATACATCGAAAGTACCGCCGCCGAGGTCGTAAACAACGATGTCCTGTTCTTCTTCCTTATCAACGCCGTATGCAAGAGCCGCAGCGGTAGGCTCGTTGATGATACGCTGAACGTTAAGACCTGCAATCTGACCTGCATCCTTAGTCGCCTGTCTCTGGGAGTCGGTGAAGTATGCAGGAACTGTGATAACCGCTTCTGTAACCTTCTCGCCGAGGTAGCTTTCAGCGTCTGCCTTCAGCTTCTGGAGAATCATCGCGGAAATCTCCTGAGGAGTGTACTTCTTACCGTCAATATCAACCTTGTAGTCGCTTCCCATGTGACGCTTAATGGAAATAACCGTCTTATCGGGGTTCTGAATTGCCTGGTTCTTTGCGAGCTGACCTACAAGTCTCTCGCCGTCCTTTGTAAACGCTACAACAGAGGGAGTGGTTCTGCTACCCTCGGAGTTTGTGATTACGACAGGCTCGCCGCCTTCAATAACCGATACACAGCTGTTGGTTGTACCCAAATCAATACCAATAATCTTGCTCATAATAATATCCTCCTGAAATTTGTTCTATTTGTTATTCGGCAACGGCAACCATTGCAAATCTGATTACCTTGTCGCCGATTTTGTATCCCTTTGCAAATGTCTGAACTACCGTTCCGCTCTCTACGTCCTCACTCTGTACTCGGTGAACCGCCTGATGCATTGCGGGATCAAACTTTGCGCCATCGCTTTCAATTTCCTCAACGCCGAGGCTCTTGAGAGTTTCAAGGAAGCTGTCGTCAATCATCTCAACACCCTTCTTGTAGTTCTCATCGGTACATTCAGCCGAGAGCGCTCTTTCAAGATTGTCGAGAATAGGCAGGAACTTTGTCATTACGTTTGTGATAACATCAGCTCGAAGTGCTTCTTTCTCACGAGCGGAACGTTTTCTGAAATTGTCGTATTCCGCCATTGTTCTCAGCAGCTGGTCTTTAACTGCTGCAAGTTCTTCGGCTATCTTGTTCTCAGCCTGCTCGGGAGCGGAATCTTCAGTGGTTTCGGTATCCGAGACCTCATTTTCAAGTTCATCAAACGTCACTTCTTCCTTAACCTCGTCTACTACTTCTTCATCATTTATCATCTTCGTCATCTTCCTCTCTTTCTATACCTGACGTTATCGCTTTCGGGGATACCTCCTCAGAAAGCAGTCTCGTCACTTTCTGGCTTAAATATTCCATATACGGGATTACTTTGCGGTAATCAAGCCGCATAGGGCCGACAACACCAAGCGTTCCGGCGGGTTTGCCGTCCTTGTAGTAGCTTACGCTCACCATTGCGCCATTCGATATTGCAAATGTTCCGTCCTCGCTTCCGAAGCGAATATCTATTCCCGAGAACGCGCTGTCAAGCAAGCCCGAAAGCTCAGACTTATGCTCGATGAAATTCACAATCTCATTCATCGGGAACTCGGGACAGGACAGAAGATTTGCTTCGCCCCTGACCTCCACATTGTCTCGCATCATCTCTTCGGAAAGCTCGAAAACCGCGTGAAGAAGCGGGCTCATTGCAAGCATATATCCGCTCATCGCCTCCGACAATTTCTCGATATATTCCTCCGACATATTTCCGAGATTGATACCGCTTAGATGCTCGTTGAGGAACCTCGTAAAATCCGCCGTCTGCTCATTTGTGAGGTCATACTCCATTCGGCAGACCTTGTTCTTAATACTGCCGTTAGAGGTAATCATCAACAGAACATACATCCGCTTTCCCGTCGGAATAACGTCAACCTTGGTAATTACCGAAAACTTTGACGAGTGATTTGTCGCAATAGTTGCACATTTCGTGATTTCGGCAAGAGCCGAGGAAGCGCTCTGAACAATTGCGTCATCCGAAACAGCACCGCTGTCCAGCAGACTGTCAATCTCGCTTATCAGTTCGGGGTCAACAGGCTCGGGATTCATAAGGTTTTCAACATAGTACCGAAATCCCTTATACGTCGGAACTCTTCCCGCCGATGTGTGAGGATGTCCCAGATAACCCTCCTGTTCCAGAGCCGCCATTGTGTTGCGAATAGTTGCGGAGGAAACACCGAAGTCGTGCTTTTCAGCCAGCGCCTTTGAACCAACCGGCTCGCCTGTTCTGATGTATTCGTCAATTATTGCCGACAGAATATCAGACGCTCTCTTGTCCACGTTACTTCCTCCTCGCTTTCTCTTTTAGCACTCTGTCTCTTTGAGTGCTAAATATAATTTAACATATTTATTTCGATTTGTCAAGTGTTTTTGCGAAAAACAGTAACAAAACAAGTGCTATTTTAAAGCTCATATTTATGCAATCTGCACAAACAACAATAATCCCGACATTTCTGTCGGGATTATCTGTCATATTTTGGAATACGATAATTAAATCATGCTATCCTGCCAGCAATCGGGAGCGGTAAGTCCAAGCATCTTGACAACGGTAGGAGCAACATTGGAAAGTCCGTACTCGCCGTCCTTGATGGTGTACTTAACGTCCTTATCATAAATAATGAAAGGAACAGGGTTAAGAGAGTGAGCGGTTCTTACCTGAACCTCGCCCTTCTTGTTCTTTTCGAGCATCTCGTCAGCGTTTCCGTGGTCAGCGGTTACGAGCATTGTAACGCCGTACTCATCGCAAACCTTCTTCAGTCTTGCAAGACCGATGTCAACCGACTCAACGCCGATGATGGTAGCCTCCATAGAGCCTGTATGACCTACCATATCGCCGTTCGGGAAGTTGCAGCGGAGGAAGTCGTACTTCTTGGACTTGATAGCCTCAATGAGGTCGTCAACAATGTCCGCGCTCTTCATCCACGGGCGCTGATCGAAGCTTACATTGTCGGAAGGGATTTCCTTGAAGGTTTCAAGCTCCTCGGAGAACTTGCCGCTGCGGTTTCCGTTCCAGAAGTAAGTAACGTGACCGTACTTCTGAGTTTCGGATACGGCATACTGACGAAGTCCCGCATTTACAAGCACCTCGGAGAGGGTATTTGTAATCTCGGGAGGATTTACGAGGTAACGAGCGGGTAGCTTCAAATCGCCGTCGTACTGCAGCATACCTGCGTAGCAAACATCGGGCTTTCCTCCGCGCTCAAAGTGAGTGAAGTCGTCCATATCGAACGCCATAGACAGCTCGATAGCTCTGTCGCCGCGGAAGTTGAAGAGTACAACGCTGTCTCCGTCAACAATCTTTCCTACGGGAGCGCCGTTCTCAGCGATTACAAATGCGGGGAGGTCCTGGTCAATTGCGCCCGTCTCTGCACGGAGAGTCTCAACAGCCTCAAGAGCGGAAGCGAACTGGCGTCCCTCGCCCTTAACGTGAGTATTCCAGCCGCGCTCAACCATAGCCCAGTCAGCCTGGTATCTGTCCATAGTAATCTTCATACGTCCACCGCCCGAAGCAATCTTGCCGTCGAACGAAGCGTCGTTAAGCTCAGCCAGCACCTTTTCCAGCTGCTCAATATAGAGAGGAGCGGAGGTTGCGGGAACATCACGTCCGTCAAGCAGAACGTGAACGCGAGCCTTGGAAACACCCTCTGCCTTTGCTCTCTTAAGCATATTGAACAGGTGGGAAATATTCGAGTGTACATTACCGTCCGAAAGCAGACCGATAAAGTGCATTGTGGAATTCTTAGCCTTGCAGTTAGCAACAAGCTCCTTCCATGCGGAGGACTCGTACATCTTGCCGCTTTCAATGCTCTCGTTTACGAGCTTTGCACCCTGAGAGTAAATCTGACCGCAGCCGAGTGCGTTGTGTCCAACCTCGGAGTTGCCCATATCATCATCGGTGGGCAGACCAACCGCACCGCCGTGAGCCTTAAGGCGGGTATTCGGGCAATTTGCCAACAGCCAGTCAAGAGTAGGAGTATTAGCCTCGGTAACAGCGTCGCCAAGACCTGTCTTGGAATAACCAACGCCGTCCATAACTACCAATAAAATGGGTTTTGCCATAGCTTTATTTATCCTTTCGAG
>JBJESC010000275.1:0-2573 GCA_051882615.1 Oscillospiraceae bacterium | reverse complement strand
AGGCGCGTTCGCGTAAGGTGGCAACATTTCTTGCTGTGCTGGAGCTGTCGAAGGACGGAAGAATCGTAATTTCCGAGGACGGGGAAAGCGTTCGGCTTGCAACGCCCGAGGAACGCGCCCATGCAGTGGGCGGCGGTTCGATACAGAACGCTGAAAATAGCGAAGGAGAGGAATCCGGTGAAGTTCACTGATGGAATGGCTGCGATTGAAGCAGTGCTTTTCGCCTGCGGAGAGCCGATAGAGCTTGAAAAGCTTGCTGCGGCAGCCGAAATAGAAAAAGAAACTGCCGAGCGCATTGTGGAGCGCCTTAACGACAGATACAAGGAGCAGAACAGCGCCTTTACAATCGGAAAGCTGGGCGACAGCTATCAGATGATGACGCGTCCCGAGTTTGCGCGGTATATCAAGTCGGCGATGGAAACTCGCAGACAGGCGCCGCTTACTCAGGCGGCATTGGAGGTTCTGGCGATTGTGGCGTACAATCAGCCGATAACCCGCGCGTTTGTTGACCAAGTTCGCGGAGTTGACAGCTCCGGAGTAGTTCGCAGCCTTGTGGAGCGCAATCTGCTTGAAGAACACGGCAGACTTAACGACGTTCCCGGCAGACCGATTGCGTACAGGACAACGGAAAACTTCCTGCGCTGCTTCGGGCTGAGCTCTCTTGAGGAGCTGCCGCCCATACCCGGCTCAACCGACCAGCTCAATATCGAGGATTACGAGGATTTTGATTATTCCGAAAGTGACGGAGAAACCGATGTTCCCGCAGCGGAGAGCGGAAACTCCGAGGACGAATAAACCTTGCTGAACAGGGAAAGGGGGTGTTTCCGTGACGGGCTGGATAATTACAGGAGCAATACTTCTGTTCCTGCTGTTCATTCTGGGACTGCGGGTTACGGTGGTTATCGACTATTGCGGAGACATCTTCGTGAGAGTTTCCACGCTTGGAATAACGGTTTTCAAAATTCCTGCTTCAAAAAAGAAGCATAAGAAAAAGAGTAAATCCGAAAAAACGAAAAAATCCAAGAAGTCGAAAAAATCCCAAGATGAAGCCGATAGTTCGGAAAAGGCCGATAAGCCGAAGAAAGAAAAACCTACTCTTTCCGAGCTTATAGACTTGATTAAACTCATTCTTGACAGCGTTGGAAAGCCGTTGAAGAAGATATTCAAGCGCATTGTTATCTCGCATCTCAATCTTGCAATAGTATGTGGAGGAGAGGACGCTGCCAAAGCCGCGATAAACTACGGAGCGGCGAACTATCTGCTCTCGGTGGTGCTTAATCTCTGCGATGAGTGGTTTACGCTCAAAGAACCCGATGAAATCCGCTTGGACGTGGATTTTTATAAGGAAAAAGTCGAAGTTAAGTGTTATGTGGAGATAAGGACGACAGTGGGTTCGGGTCTTGCGTTTTTGTTCACGCTTCTTGGCCGTGCAATCGGATATTACCTGAAGCACGATGAAGCAAAGTCCGCAATTAAAAAGCTTGCGGCAATTAAAAAGTAATTGTTCGGGAATGTTTCCCGTTTTGTGAAAGGAGTTTAGTTATGGCACACACAATTGAAGGAATTCTTGGCGTATCAATGGATAAAATCCGTCAGATGGTTGATGTGAACACTATCGTCGGAGAACCGATTAATACCGAGGGAGCAACCATTATCCCCGTATCCAAGGTATCGTTCGGCTTCGCTTCGGGAGGTTCGGATTTGCCTCCTCAGGCGGCTGAGAAGTTTGCGGGAGGAGCAGGCGCAGGCGTTACCGTAAAGCCCGTTGCGTTTATCGTGATTAAGGCTGACGGAGATGTAAGGCTTCTCGAGCTTGGCACAAAGAGCTCAGCTCTGGATTCCGTTGTTGACGCTATCCCCGGAGTTGTGGAGAAAATCAAGACCTTGATTGCCGAGAAGAAGGCGGCTAAGGAAGAAAAGGAAAAGATTGACTGATAGTTTCCTTTTTCAGGAATAATTCTTCGGAAGATTACCATAATAATGTTAAGCGGCAGCGCTTGTCTTGACGGGCGGCGGTACATTGACATTCAGCGGTAATTTTTCGGGGAGTGATTGTTTGAAAATCGGATTTTGTTCAAAATGCGCGGCGTTTTCTTTGGCGGTTCTTGTTGTTTTCGGACTGTTTTGCAATGCTTCGGCGCAGGCGGCTGTGCCGGATTGCTCGGCAAAGAGCGCAATTCTTATCGAAGCGGAAACAGGGACAGTCCTGTACTCAAAGGATATTCATACCCAAAGGGCAATGGCTTCGACCACAAAGATTATGACCGCGATACTGACGATTGAGGCGGGAAATCTTGACGCCGAGTTCACGGTTGACCCTCTTGCCATAATGGTAGAGGGCACCTCAATGGGACTTCAGGAGGGCGACCGGGTTTCAAGACGTGATTTGCTTTACGGGATAATTCTGCCCTCGGGAAACGACGCTGCGAATGCTGCGGCTGTGTCGGTGGCGGGGAGCGTTCCCGCTTTCGTGCAGATGATGAACGATAAGGCACAAGAGCTGGGGCTTGAAAACACCCATTTCGTAACCCCCTCGGGGCTTGACGCGAAAGGGCATTACACTTCGGCATACG
>JBJESC010000274.1:0-2583 GCA_051882615.1 Oscillospiraceae bacterium | reverse complement strand
TACCACATTTACGCAAAAAAGTCCGGCTTTTTGCTGGACTTTTTCGACAGACTGAAAGGTTGTCTGAAAAATCAGACAGCCTTTCGCTTTTTGTCCTATTCTCTGCTGTCCGCAACTGTGGTTGTTACGGCAATATTGAAACGCCAATGGATTTCAATAACCTGTGTTCTGTGACCGCTTGATTTATAGGGAGCGTGTACTGCTATCTTTTCAATGAATTCGTGCATTATCTTCTGCGTCAGTTCGGTTATTTTGGTGTACTTTTTAACTGCTCCGATAAACTGCTCGGTGTCAGCGGTTTTCTGTTCCTTTGCCTCAATGAACAGACGATTGTTTATCAGCTCGACAATGTTTTGTAAATCATCATCGGAAATGTCGGCAAAGGAAGTGCCTTTCGGGAAAAATTGTCGAAGCAGACCGTTGGTATTTTCGTTTGTGCCACGCTGCCACGGTGAATAAGGCTCACAAAAGTAAACCTTCATACCGGTTGATTCAGCTAGTTCTTGGTGTGATGCAAACTCCTTGTCGTTGTCCACGGTAAATCATTTCTTCAGTTTATTGGGAATAGCCGAAAAGGCTTGAATGGTAGCTTTGTTGAATGCATTGTCCTGCCTGTCGTCAATTCTGAAAGAAACAAGATAGCCCGATTTACGTTCAACATGAGTGCCAAAACACTCGTATCAATTGCGCGGTAAATTGTTGGGAAAGATATGCTGAACGGCTCTTTGTCGCGTTTCGCTCGACCAGCAATCTGTTCGGGTGACCCTCTTAATACCATCTTCGCAAGAACATATTCACGTGCAGCTCCGCTTTTGAGCTTTGGCTTTCTGCCGCAGTTTTTTCGCCGCTTTCGGTAGAGCTTATCTGCGTGATGAGCTGAGTATGTACCGTTGGAATAGCTGTTCCTCTTAAATTCTCGGCTCACCGAGGACGGCGACCGATTGAGCTCGCAAAACCCTTGACAACTCCCGCTCTTCTGTGGTAAAATAAGTGTAATGACACATATTGCTCCTCCTTTTGGGTTGTGTGGTTACTCCCATTATATCACGAGGTGCTTTATGTGTCATTATTTTTTTGGGTGTTGCACTTATATTATAAATCTATCTTCCTCGGTTCTTGTTCTCAACTCAACGCTTTACTCTCCGAGGGCGAATACGCCAGTCTTTTTTAGGACTGCAAGCATCCTTTTGGGAGCGATTCTGCTATCCAAGCCTGCCAACCGGCTCTTAGCTTTCGTCTTGAGCAAGCTTGCATCCTCTGATATCAAGGGGAGATTCAGCATTTTTTCCAATGTTTTTGAATTGCACTCAAATAGAGCGAAAAACAAAATCTCTCCAATCAAAATATATCGGCGATTCAATAGTGGGTAACCGCAATCAATGCAGTCGTTCCAAAACATGATATAATACAATTACACCAAGAAACAGCGGAATAAGCTCCCGTATATATCAGTTTCATTGAGAAAGAATCGGCGTTGTTCTACTTCGCAAAAAGGCAATAAAACACCGTTCGTGTAGGATTATCGAGCTTCGTACAGCGGAACTGATGGCGGAATGGGAACAACTTGAATATGAGGTTGTGTGAAAGGGAAAACAACCATGAAAACAGAGTACCAAAATAAAACATGGTTTTTACAGATTTTGAACATTGATTTGATATAATCAACATGAGGCAAAGATAACTGTGAAAGGAGTAAAAACCATGACAACAGAATTTGAAAACGCAACCATCAGACCCACTTTTGCCGGCAACTGTTACACCGACGGCGTAAAGCTGGCGAAACGGCACATTCTGGACGAAATGCCCGAGGAGTTCAGGCAGGCGCACGAGCGCGGCGATATCCATATTCACGACCTTGAGAGCTTCGGAAAGGTGAACAACTGCTGTACCCCAGACCTCCTTCGCTGGCTCAGAAAGCGCCCGCTGAACGCGGCAAGCGTCCACATGAAATTCTTCAAGCTTTTCGGGCGGATAAAGCAGCTTATTTCCTTGCTTGCGAACTTCCAGACGGGCGGAATCGGTCTTGGCAATTTCGACGGCGATATGGCAGCAGTGCTTGAGGAGAACGGAATCCCCTGCACCGAGGAGAACGCAGAGATATTGACGGAGTGCATTGCAGATTTTATCGAGTGGCTCAATGAAACACGAACAAGATACTGCCGCGAAACCTACTACTTCACGCTGTCCGTAGGCATGAGCACGAGCGAATGGGGCAGAGTGGTGACCAAGGCGCTTATCACCGCCTTTGGCGAGCAGCCGATGAGCAACACGAAGCCGAATATCGTGTTCAAGGTTTCCGCTGCTGTGAATGCTGCTCCCGAAAGCCCCAACTACGACCTGTACAGGCTTGCGCTGGAATGCACCGCAAAGCGAATGATTCCTACCTACCTCCTGATGGACAGCGCTCCGAACAAGGGCTGCGACCAGAACAAGCTGAACATTATGGGCTGCCGAACTCGCGTTTACAACAATCGCAACGGGGCTTGTGGCTCTGTCGGAAGAGGAAACGTTGCCTATGTTTCGGTGAATCTTCCGCGAATCGCTCTTGAGAGCGGCAGCCGCGGGGAGTTTTTCGAAACGCTC
>JBJESC010000273.1:0-10421 GCA_051882615.1 Oscillospiraceae bacterium | reverse complement strand
CAGAAAACAAGCAGCTTTTTTGACAAACCGAAAGGCGCGATGTGCAATCGCGCCTGAGCTTGTCGAAAAAGTCTGGAATGAGGCTGGCGAGAAAGGTGCAGATACGCGCATTATCCGCTGCGCGGAAAACGAGGAAAGCCCTTGTTGGCTAGCCTTTGTGGCTGCCAACAGGGGCTTGACGAAGTAGATGTGCCTTTATCGACAGCCTAACAGGCGCGATTGTAAATCGCGCCTTATAATTTAAGTTTGAATTTCAAGCGGATTTTCGGGAATGGTAAGCTGCGGCTGTCTGTAATTGCCGACTACCTCAACGCCCTGAACGTACCAATCCATACTAAAGATACTCTGGTCGCTCATGGTGTCCGTCTGAAGGTAACGCACAATGCCCTTGTTATCCACCAGCTGACCGCTGAAAATCTCGCCGCCGTTGGAGAGCATAGGAAGCAGCGCGTCCAGAACTCTCTGACAATCATCGTCCTTATTCGCGGAAAGCGCCTCGGAAATGCATACAATTCCGTTGCCCATATTGCCCGTGTACACATCGGTCTGCCAAGTGCCGAGCTGCATTGTCTTGAACTGCGCGAGGAAGTAGCTGTCGCGTCTGGTGTAGAAATACATCAGCATATTGGAATAGTCCGACTCCATTTCGGTGAAATCGTGGCTTCCCACAAACTTAATGTCCTTGCTCTGGCAGTAATCCTCAGCGTGAGCAGAACCGGTGTAGCAGATGATAACGTCGCAGCCGCGCTCGACCAGCTCGTCGATTGCGTCTTCAATCTCGCTGTCACGCGTAGCGCCGACAACGTATGTTTTCGCGGTGCTGAACACCGCCTGAGTACCGAGCGCCGCCGCATTGATTACGGGAATAGCATAAAGCAAATCCGAGTCAGCCACAACGCCTATCTTCCGCGAGAACGAGTTATAAGCCGCCGCAATTCCTCCCGCATAGGCGCCCTGATAAGGCAGCTCCGTATACGAGCTTACATTCGGACCGCCGCCCGTTGTGCCGTATGCAATGAAGTTGAGGTTCATATACTTGCCCGAAACCGTGCCGATCATATTTGCGAAAATCGAGCTTCCCGAAACGATGTCGGTGCAGCCCGCCTCAGCGAGCTTCACTACCGCGTCCTCAAAATCCGTAATACTCACGCCGTCGATATAGCAGGTATCCGCGCTGCTGCGGTTAGCGGCAAGTATCCGCTGCTTATTCATATCAGAGGAGAAAGTGAAATCGTCCACCTCTTCGTGGAATATAAAGCCCACCTTATGCTTGGGCATGGTATCCTCCTCCGAGCCGCTTGTATCGCTCGACGAGTCGGACGAATCGACGTCACCCTCGCACCCCGCAAAGCAGATTGCAAGACACAATGCCGCAAAAATCGCAAGAAGTCTTTTTATGAGATTTGAAGTCATATTTACATAACCCTCCGTCAATTTTGTCGAAAGTATTACAAATAGTATCAAAATAAAGGGGCTTTCGCGTTAAAAACACGTCCTAAAATGATTATAACATATTTCAAGAAAAAAAACATCACTTTTTTAAATATTTGTGTTTATTTTTTTTTCGATTTATGGTATAATGGTATTGAGCATAGTTTTTATGGTGGAAAACTGCGAATTTTGGATTACAAATCGTATTTTTCCCGAAGAATAACACTTAATGTAAAAAGAAAGGAATTTTTTGGATTATTATGAAACTCGGCAAAATACTCCGCTCGGCGGTTTCCGTCGTAATGGCGGCTATAATATGCGCGGGCTGCTCCGTTGAATTCGGAACAAGCCCCGAAGCACAGAACAAGCAAATCGTTGCTAAGCCTACTCAGGGTGAATTTACCGATGAAATGGCGATTACATACGGCGATTTCAACAAGCAGTACACCTATATCCTTAATCTGTACGATATTGAGGACGATACGGCTGAGGATATTGCGGAAGCCTGCACCACTCAGCGGCAGTATATCATCGACAATCTGATTACAAATAAGATAATCCTCCGCAAGGCAAAGGAATACGGCGTTTCGGAGCTTACCGAGGAAGAACTCGCGGAGGCTCAGAAAACCACTGACGAGCAGATTGAACAGCAGATTGAGTATTTCAGCGGACTTGCAAGCTACAGCGACCTCGGGCTGGAAGAGATTACCGATGAAATTCGTTATCAGCGCGGAAGCGAGGAGCTGGACAAGTTCCTTGAAGAGTGCGGAATGACGCGCGACGACCTGCTCGAATGGTCAAAGGAGTACATCATCTCCACCAAGGTGCTCGACAAAGCCGTTGAGTCAATCACCCGCGCTGACGCCGAAGCAAGGGCGAAGGAGCTTATCGCGGGAGTAAAGACGCTTTACGAAACCGACACCGCAACCTATGAGACGCAAGGGTACACCGACCTGTGGGTTCCCGAGGGCTCGCGCCTTATCAAGCACGTTCTTCTCGGCTTTGACGACGCGCTTCAGGCACAGATTACCACTTACAGAAACAACTCCGACGACGAGGGCGCGGATAAGCTCCGCGAGGAGGGCGCAAAGGAGCTGGAAGCCAAAGTTGCCGAGGTTCAGCAGAAGCTCGACGAGATGGACGAGGGCAAGATTACCTTCAACGAAATTCTCCTTGAGTACAGCGCGGACGCGACGGGCTCGTCGCTCTATCCCGACGGATACGTTGTAGTTCCGAACGGTGTGAGCTATATGGAAGAGTTCCAGGAAGCGGCGTTTGTTCCCGAGAAAATCGGCGACAGAACCGTATGCGTTACCGACTACGGAGTTCACATAATGATTTACGCAGGAGACGCAGCGGCTAACGAGGAGACAATCAACGATTTCATTGATACTACCTACGCCAATATGAAGGACGAGGAATTCCAGCGCCTGCTTGAGGAATGGAAAGACGAATACAACTACGAAATCGACCGCGAAAAGCTCAGGCTCGACTATAAGCCCGAAACCTCGGACGCTTCTGACGAAAGCGGCGCTTCCACCACAGAATAAAAAATAAAAACGAACGGAGCAGTTATGAACACACCGATTTGCGACTTTTTGGAAAAATACACCGCAGATAATAAGCTCAGACTACATACCCCGGGACATAAGGGCGAAAACCCGCACGATATAACGGAAGTATACGGAGCGGACAGTCTGTACGAGTCAACCCCGAACGGAATTATCGGAATGTCGGAGCTGAACGCGCAGAGCATTTTCGGCTCTCAGCGAACCTGCTACTCCTGCGAGGGCTCAACGCTTGCAATTCAGGCGGGACTTGCCGTGCTGAAATCGCAGGGAGTAAAGACCATTGCGGCTTCGCGGTGCTCTCACCGTTCTCTCGCAATGGCGGCGTCGCTTCTGAGAATGAACGTAAAATGGCTGTACCCGCCCGAGTTCCTCTCCGCAAACATTACATACAATGCGGACTCAATCCGTGACGCAGACGCACTCTTCATCACCAACGTTGACTATTACGGCGGAACGTGGCGCTTCGTAAACCCGAAAATCCCCGTGCTTATCGACAACGCGCAGGCCTCGTATCTTCGCTTTGTGGATAAGAGAGCCTTCGGCGTGGAGTACGTTCACCCGCTGGAGCTGGGCTTCCCGCTGATTTGCGCGGAGTCCGCACATAAAACGCTCCCCGTGCTTACGGGCGGCGCGTATCTGCACTTCTCTGCGGGAACGGACCCCTCTCCCGCCAAGGAGATGATGGCTCTGTTCGGAACGTCAAGCCCCTCCTACCTTATTCTGGAGAGCCTTGACCGATTCAACGCTATGATTGCCAATAACACTCAGATGGTAAACAACGCCTGCGGCGCGGTTGCCGAACTGAAACAGCGCCTTACCGAGCAGGGCGTTCCCATTCAGAAAACCGACCCGCTGAGGATTACAATCAACGCGCGAGAGTGGGGATATACGGGCTTCCAATACGCTCAGATACTCCGCGACAGCGGCGTGGAGTGCGAGCTCGCCGACCACAGCAATGTTGTGCTTCTCTTCTCCGCAACGTCATCGCTTGCGGACTGCGAACGCGCAGAGCTTGCTATCCACTTTGTTCCCCAGCGCACACCGCTCCCGCCCGCAAACTGCCCCGTTGTAAAAGCAACCGCCGATATGCCTATGTGGGAGGCGATGTATCTCCCGCGCAAGACTATCCCGATAAAATCGGCAAGCGGCGAGGTCTGCGCCAAGTTCACCGCGCCCTGCCCTCCCGGAGTACCGATAATAATGCCCGGCGAGATTATCGACCACAACGTGATAGACGCACTGTGGGCGTTCGGAATTCAGGAGGTAACGGTGGTAGCTCGTACACGTCCTTTCCAAATGGGAATGATGTGCTGAATCCTGAATTTCAGCCTACTACGCGTGTATAGAATGAGATTTCCGCGCTCTTTTCGGAATAAATTACTTCTGAAATCCGTGCATACAATCCGCTCTTTCGGGATAATTCCCGAGTACAGACGAAGCCCTCTCCGCGCGGTAAGCGCCGCAGAGCTCTCGCCCTCGGACAGTCCCGAAAAGCTCATATAGTACGCGCGTACAAACGCGGCATACAGCGAGGCAAAAAGAACGCAGTACAACACCGTTCCGATAAGCCCCGCCGAACGCGCCGCTATCACAGCCGCGCCGCTCAGCAGCGCAAACGTTACAGGTACTCCGCAGTACCCCCACAGCGCGGGAAGCCCCGTCGGGCGGCAGTCGTGCTTCACGCGTCCGCGCTTAACCGAGGGGAACACAATCACCCCGCGCACCCGAACAAGGGCGCGGTGCAGAAGCAGAGAAATCACGCTCTGCTCGTACACCGCTTCGGAGGAATTCGGGAAAAGCGTATGCTCATATAATGTAAATACCCCGCTTCTGACGAACACCTTTTCTCCGTCAAACGAAGCCCGAAACCTCATTAGCGCGAGCAGTTTTTTGCAGAACGCAAACGCCCACCCCGCAAGCACAAGCACGGCGATAGCCACCGCCGCGCGGGGAATGAAGATTTGCACGGACTGCAAAATGCCACTCACATTATTTACGGTATCGGAGAGCAGGTTTTCAAAGAGCGAAACCACCCGCTCGGAATACTCGTCTCCAAGCAGCTTTCCGCTCCTTATGAGCGCTGCGGCGAACAGGAAAACCCCGCCCAGAGCGTGAGTATCGCAGAACGCACCGAGCGCCTCCTCCGTGAAAGAGGCAGATTTCCACGCGGCGGAGTCGGGGAACGTTCCGAAAGGCGCGAACTCCTCGTCCCGAGGGAGGAAAAAGCTCACCCCTCCGAGATTGCAATAGACCTTGACCTCCTTTGCGCGGAACAAGCGCAGAAAAAGCGAGCGTCTGACTGTAATTCTCACGATTGAAGAAAGCGGCACGGTTGCCGTTCTTATAAAGAAAATTCCCTTTGTTACAACGATTTCCGAAGAGCGGCATTCCACTCTCACGAAAAATCGGCGCAGCAGAAAAAATAAAATAAATCTCATATTGAAAAGAGGTTGAATAAATGGTTACAGGCTGTATTATTCTCGCGGGCGGCGCGGGAAAGCGAATGAAATCCGACAAGCCCAAGGTGCTGTGCGAGGTGCTGAAAAAGCCTATGCTCGGCTGGGTGCTGGACTCGGCGAAGGAGTTCGGGTTTGACAAAATCGCTGTTGTTACGGGACATAAGCACGAGCTTACCGAGCAGTATTTAGCCGATAATTACGGCAATGTACCCACATATTTTCAGGACGAACAGAAAGGCACAGGCGACGCGGCTTCCCGAGCTATGGAGCTTATCAAGAGCGTAGACCGCGTGTGCGTACTGTGCGGAGACGCGCCGTTTATGGACGCAGACACTCTCAGAAACGCGCTCGACCTTAACGAGAGCACAGGCTCGAAAGTAACCGTAATCACGGCTTCTGTTGACGACCCCACGGGCTACGGAAGAATAATCCGCGGCGCGGACGGAAGGTTCTCAGCAATCCGCGAGCAAAAGGATTGTTCCCTCGAAGAAGCGAAAATATGCGAGATAAACAGCGGTGCTTACTGGTTCTCCGCAAAGGAGCTTGCCGAAGCGCTTCCCCGCTTGCAGAACAACAACGCCTCGGGCGAATACTACCTCACCGACTGCGTTGAGCTTATCGGCAATGCCGCCGCATACACCTCCGAAAACGCAAGCATAGCATACGGGGCGAACACCAAGGGCGACCTGTGCGAGCTGAACAACCTCGCCCGCCTTGAGGTACTCTCAAAGCAGATGCAAAACGGCGTGTGCTTCATCACGCTTGACGGTATCATCATCGGCAAGGACGTGACAATCGGCGAGGACACGCTCATTCTCCCGAATACGATTATCCTCGGTAAAACCACTATCGGCAAAAACTGCGAAATCGGCGCAAACTCCCGTATAGAGGACTGCACAATCGGGGATAATGTGGTATTGGACAATGTAAAGGCGACCTCCTCCGTCGTTGAGGACAACGTTTCGATAGGTCCGTTCGCTCAGCTTCGCCCGGGCTCGGTTATCAGACAGGGCGTGAAGATTGGCGACTTCGTTGAGATTAAGAACAGCGACATCGGAGTAAACACCGCCGTTGCTCACCTCACATACGTTGGCGACAGCGACGTGGGACGCGGAGTAAACTTCGGCTGCGGCTGCGTTACCGCCAACTATGACGGCGTAAACAAGCACCGCACGGAAATCGGCGACCACGCGTTCATCGGCTGCAATACGAACCTTATCGCGCCCGTGAAAGTCGGCGAAAACGCTTCGACCGCCGCAGGCTCGACTATCACCAAGGACGTGCCGCCCAACTCGCTGGTTGTGGAACGCGCTCCCACACGCACGATTGAAAATTGGGGAATGAATTTCAAGAGGAAGAAGAAATGAAAGCGCTTGTAGTTGTTGACTATCAGGTGGATTTCGTGAGCGGCGCACTCGGCTTTGCGGGCGCAGAGCTTATCGAGCCGCTGATTATTGAAAAGATTAACGACTGCCGAAAGAACGGCGGCACGGTGATTTTCACGTTCGATACTCACCACGAGAACTACCTCGACACCGCCGAGGGCAGAAAGCTCCCCGTTCCCCACTGCATTGAAAATACAGAGGGCTTCGGGCTTTACGGCAAGGTTCGCGGCTGCCTTGAGGACGGCGATATTGTAATCAAAAAGCCCTCGTTCGGCTCTCTGGAGCTTGCCGACATTCTCCGCGAGCGGAGCTTTGACGAGGTGGAGCTGTGCGGTCTGGTGACGGATATATGCGTTGTGTCCAATGCGATTATTGCAAAAGCCGCTCTCCCCGAAGCGAAAATCACCGTTGACGGAAACGCCTGCGCTTCGTTCGACAAGGCGGCTCACAAGGCGGCTTTGCAGGTGATGAAGTCCGTTCAGATTGATGTTGTCAACGAATAAAGAGGTTTAGAAATGTTTAGCGAACAGAACTACACAATGCTCTGCGACTTTTACCAGCTTACTATGGGCAACGGCTACCTTAAAAGCGGTATGTCGGACACCGTGGCGTATTTCGATTTGTTTTTCAGGAAAGTACCCGACAACGGCGGCTACGCTGTCTGCGCGGGGCTGGAGCAGGTGTGCGATTATATCGAAAATCTGCACTTCGGGGCGGACGATATTGAGTTCCTGCGCAGCAAGGGCATATTCAGCGAGGAGTTTTTAGAATATCTGCGGGATTTCAGATTTGAGGGCGATATTTTCGCAATCCCCGAGGGAACTCCCGTGTTCCCGAACGAGCCGCTTATCACGGTTCGCGCTCCCGCAATTCAGGCGCAGCTAATCGAAACAATGCTTTTGCTTCTGGTGAACCACCAATCGCTTATCGCTACCAAGGCATCAAGGATTGTCCGCGCTGCGGAGGGACGGGCGATTTCGGAATTCGGCTCACGCAGAGCGCAGGGCGCTTCGGGAGCAATTCTGGGTGCAAGAGCCGCGTATATCGGCGGCTGTGCGGGCACTGCCTGCGCTATCTCGGATAAGCTGTACGGAGTACCCGCAACGGGGACAATGGCGCATTCGTGGATTCAGATGTTCGACACCGAGCTTGAAGCCTTCGAGGAATATTGCAGAACCTACCCCAACAGCACCACGCTTCTGGTAGACACCTACAACGTGCTTAAATCGGGAGTACCGAACGCTATCAAGGCATTTGATAACGTGCTGAAGCCGCTCGGCGCACGACCTAAGGGCATTCGCCTCGATTCGGGAGATATTGCCTATCTTTCGATTGAAGCGCGTAAAATGCTGGACGAGGCGGGATACCCCGATTGCAAGATAGTCGCTTCCAATTCGCTGGACGAGTATATTATCGAAAATCTGCTCAGACAGGGTGCGAAAATCGACCTGTTCGGAGTGGGCGAACGGCTTATTACAGCCTCCAGCGAACCCGTTTTCGGTGGAGTGTACAAGCTGTGCGCGGTTGAAAAGAACGGCGTAATTACTCCGAGGATTAAGATAAGCGAGAACGTTGTGAAAATCACTAACCCGCATTACAAGAAGGTTTACCGCATTTTCGACAACGCTACGGGCAAGGCACAGGCAGACTTGCTGTGCGTATATGACGAGAAAATCGACAGCACAAAGCCGCTTGAAATCTTCGACCCCGACTTCACCTGGAAGCGCAAGACCTTGACGAATTTCACCGCCAAGGAACTCCAAGTGCCCGTGTTCATCGGGGGTAAACGAGTATACGAGCTGCCGAAAATAGACGAGATAAGAAAGAATTGCGCGGACGGGCTGGATAAGCTCTGGAGCTCTGTGCTGCGCTTTGAAAATCCGCACAAATACTATGTGGATTTGTCGCAGAAGCTGTGGGACATCAAGCAGGGCTTGCTTTCGAAACGCTGAAAGAATTATTCCGAGAGGGGGATAGCCGTTGAACGATGAAGAATTAGAAATGCAGAACTTCGACGAACCCGAGTTCGAAAGCGGCGCTCCCGTAATCACGGAAATACGTGACGAGCCCGCATTCAACCCCAACTCGCTTGAAGACTCCCCCACAACCGAGGATAACAGCGAAACCGAGGAGCGCATACGAATTCAGAATATGTCGCCCGAGGAAACAATGCAGTATCTGGCACAGTCGCTGAGCGAAATTAACGCGCCGATAGATTACGATGATATAGACATTGAAGAATCACCCCCACAGGCAACTCCGCTTCTGGCGCAGGCGTTTGAGGAGGAAGCTCCTCCCGACACCCCCGCGCCGCTCACGACCGAACCGATTTGGGGCGACATCTACATAAAGGCAAGCCGCAGTCTGCGCGAGCTGTGCGAAAGCGGCAGGCTCTCAATGGAGCAGATTGAAACGGAAGTCAGGGAAAAGCTGCTGCCCGCCGCAGAGCAGTTCGCAGCGGTCACCAAGGATAAGTCGCGCATACCCAAGGTGCTTATCCCGAAGATAACGGAGCTTAAAGCCGCCGCAAGCAATTTTGAGCCGTATTTTCGGGCTGGCGAGGACATCGCCACCCGCACGATGTTCTTTATGCTGTATCAGATGCTGTCCTACGCGGACAGGATTGTGGAAACTCCCGAAACCAAGGAAAACATCAATGATTTCTTCCGCCGTTTCGGTCCTGCGGGAATAATGCTTTCAATGCTAGATGTGAGGGTATAACCTATCACATCGGCAAGGATATATAACAAAAAAGAAAGGCTACACAATATGAACAACGAATTAGTTCTGGTAATTGATTTCGGAGGACAGTACAATCAGTTGATTGCCCGCCGTGTGCGCGAGCACAACATCTACTGCGAGGTTATTTCGTACAAAACCCCGATTGAGGAAATCCGCGCAAAGAACCCCAAGGGAATTATCTTCACGGGCGGTCCGAACTCGGTGTATCTCGATGATTCTCCCCGTATGAGCAAGGAAATTCTTGAACTCGGCGTTCCCGTGCTGGGAATTTGCTACGGCGCACAGTTTCTGGTTTATGCTCTGGGAGGAACTATTGAGCCTGCAAGCGATGCGTCCCTTGCGGAATACGGAAGAACCGAGTGCGAGATGGACACCACCTCTCCGCTTTTCGACGGTCTGGACAAGTCCTCTATTGTATGGATGAGCCACAACGACTACATATCGCGCGTTCCCGACGGATTCAAGTCCATCGGTCACAGCGTGAAATGTCCGTTCGGAGCAATGGCAGACGAGAAGAGGAAGCTGTACGGAGTGCAGTTCCACCCCGAGGTAAATCACACGGTTCAGGGCTTTGATATGCTCGGCAACTTCCTTTATAAAATCTGCGAATGCAAGGGCGACTGGACAATGGAGAACTATGCGGATATTGCAATCCGCGAAATCCGCGAGAAGGTAGGCAGCGGCAAGGCATTGCTTGCGCTTTCGGGCGGCGTTGACAGCTCGGTAGCCTGCAAGCTGCTTGCAAAGGCTATCGGCAGCCAGCTTACCTGCATCTTCGTTGACCACGGACTTATGCGTAAGAACGAGGGCGATGAAGTAGAGGCAGCGTTCAA
>JBJESC010000272.1:0-2594 GCA_051882615.1 Oscillospiraceae bacterium | reverse complement strand
ATGTACGGCTGTTCACCTCAACGGGAAAGATGGGCGTTCCGTTCTATCGGTTCGTGTTCAATACGCTGTTTGTATCGGTTGCTGTTACCGCTCTGAGAGTTGCGGTTAGCGTTCCCGCAGCGTATGCTCTGGCAAAGGTAAAAGCGCCGATGATAAAAACGCTCAACAGGCTTGTGGAGCTGTCGCTTGCGCTTACTCCCGCGCTTGCGTTTGTTGGCAACTATGTTTTCCTTGCGAAAACGGGGCTTGCGGATACCTACCTTGCGGTTATTCTTCCGTTTGTCTCGTCACCGCTGTGCGTGGTGCTTATGCGTGAGGCTATACGGCGCATTCCCGACGAGACGATTACCGCGGCGCGTATGGAGGGCGCTTCGCACGCGCTGATTATGCGGAAATTCGTGGCTCCTCAGATTAAACCCGCGATTACGGCAACGGTTATTCTGTCGCTTCTGGAGACGGGCAGGCTGTCGGGCGGAGCGTTTACGTTCGGTGAGACGATGGATATGCTTCCCGTGTTTATGGAACACCTCCACGCCGACGGAGCGGTGGGTGAGATGTATGCGCTTGCGGCGCTTATGCTTATTCCGGCTGTTGTGCTGCTTATCATCTTCCGCAGGAGAATTCTCGGGCTGATGACTACGGCTATGCTGAAAGACGAGGATTGAGATGAGATTTGTTGAGATTTATTCGGACGGCGCGTGCAGCGGAAACCCCGGTCCGGGCGGTTTCGGCGCGATACTGCGCTGTGACGGCAGGGAAAAGGAGGTGAGCGGGGGTGAGCCGCATACCACCAACAACCGTATGGAGCTTCTGGGCGTTATCACCGCTCTGGAGGCGCTGAAATACCCTTGCGAGGTACGGATTACCACCGACAGCAAGTACGTTGTTGACGGGATAAGCAAGGGCTGGGCGGCGAGCTGGAAGAAGCGTGGCTGGAAAAAGAGCGACGGAAAACCCGCTCTCAATCCCGACCTGTGGGACAGACTGCTGGCGCTTCTTGAAGTCCACAAGGCGGAGTTCGTATGGATTAAGGGACACGCGGGACACCCCGAAAACGAGCGCTGCGACAGACTTGCGGTAGCAGAAAGCAAAAAGTTTACGAAATAAAACAGGCTGGCGAGAAAGGTACAGATGCAAGAAAACGGTTTGTTGGCTAGGCTTTGTTTTGGCTGCCCCTTTGTTGCGCGGCGTCCGTGCCACGCTTTTGGGGGCAACCTGCAAACATCGTGTTTGCACTGCTGACAAACCGTTGACGAAGCAGATGTGCCTTTATTGCCAGCCTGAAAAATCGCCTGTGCAGAGAATATCCGCACAGGCTAAATAATCTTTTGGCATAAGCCGAAAGTAAAATGGAAGGCATTGCGTTGGTGAAACACCGCAATTGTCGGGAGGCCTATCCTTTAACCTTTACCCTTTACCCATAATGTCGAGGGTGAGCTTGCCCTCGCTGTCGGGAGCGCTGCTTTCGTTGCCGCTTCTTCGGTACTCGTAGCACAATTCCCCGTCATTTATCGTGATGGTGTAGTTGTAACCCGTTTTGGAAAGATTGTAGACTTCACCGCTTTTGCAGTCGACGGCGATTATTCCCGATACAGACGGCTCCCAGACCATCTGTGCTTCGGCGCAGATTTCGCGGCGACCGTCGCCGTTAAGGTCGGCGAGATAGATGGTGTTTATCGGTGCACCGCTAAAGACATTTTTGCTGTTGATGTAGAACGCGTTATCCCTCAGTTCAAAATTGCAGTCGGGGTATTCCGGCAAGGAAATTGAGAAGTTGTCGTATTCGGAAGAACCGCGCTCGTAGAGTTTAAAGGGAACGGTTTTCTCTTGAGTTTCGTACTTTGTGGCTACCCATATCATTTTCGACATCACGGATAAATCAAGAGCGCCCTTTTGGTCAACGGTTGCTCCGTATATGGAGTATACGCTGCGCTCGTATCCGATTTTTCCGTCCTCAAGCGTGATGTGATATTCGCTGCCTGAGTCGCCGGACAGCCTGTATAGACTGTTGTTGACAAGGTCAAACGCGGCAATGTGCATATCTACTACTCCCGACAGACCGATGCTGATGTTGGAGCATATTTCACGGCAGCCGTCGCCGTTCAAATCGGCAAGGTAGATATCGTGAACAGGCTGACCGCTGAACAGGATTGTATCTCCTCGGTACAGAATGCCCTTTTTCAGACTGAACTCCTCGTTCGGAAATTCGGGCATTGTGAAGCTGAAATCGTCGTTTATTTCGAGAATGTTGTCAATGTCATTGGCATTACGCGGGTAGATTTTCTCGGGCGCGAGGTTGGCTTCGGTATTGGAGGACGTTGATGCCTTTTCCATTGCGGCTAGAGTGAGTTCTTCACAGATGTTGGGTATTCCGGTTGGTGGGTCGTTGGCGCAGAATTGATAGTACAGCTTATCGTTGTCTATCGTGATGTAATAAGAGCCCCTGCTATCGGACAGCTCGTAGAGTGAGCCTGAAACGAAGTCATACGCGCAGACATAAGAGCCCGGTAATCCCGAATAGCTCGCGGTCGAGCATATTACACGGTATCCGTCACCGTTCAGGTCGGCAAGGTAAATATCGTTTACAGGCATTC
>JBJESC010000271.1:0-2606 GCA_051882615.1 Oscillospiraceae bacterium | reverse complement strand
TAATAAAAATCTGTTTTTGCTCGGCAGCTGCGATATTCTGTTTACGCTGTTCTATTCCTCGCTTGAAGAGGAGCTGGAGCGGCTGCTGAATTCGCTGGCAGCTCAGAGCTGATTAACATTGGGAGGGTTAAGTTATGGCAAAAGTTAAGGTTTGCGCAGACAGCGTTTGCGACTTGTCCGAAGAAATGAAGCAGCGCTACAATATAAGCGTTGTCCCGCTCTATGTAAGGTGCGGAGAACAGACTATGCGTGACGGAATTGAGATTACGCAGAAAGACGTTTTCGCGCACTACCGTTCCACAGGCAAGCTGTGCGCTACCGCGGCGGTGAATATTGACGATTTTACGACTTTTTTCAAGGAGCAGCTGGAGGGCTATGACGAGCTGGTTCTCGTTACGATAAGCTCGGAGTTCTCATCCACCTACCAGAATGCGTGTATTGCGGCGGAGGACTTCCCGAATGTGCGAGTAGTAGACAGCCGCAACCTCTCCACGGGCGAAGGTCTGGTAGCTATCGCAGCGGCAAAGCTTGCCGAGCAGGGGCTTTCCGCAGACGAGATTGCGGAGAAGCTGGGCGAGGTAATTCCGAGAGTGGACGCTTCGTTTTTCGTGGCGAATGTCGAGTATCTTCACAAGGGCGGCCGCTGTTCGTCGATTGCGGCGCTCGGCGCTAATCTCCTGAAGCTCAGACCTTGCATTGAGGTAAGCGACGGCAAGATGAAGGTAGTCAAGAAGTATCGCGGCAGCATTGAGAAGACTATCGTTGATTATGTTAAGGACAGGCTTGCCAATGTTGAGGCAGAGGACGATTTGATTTTCATTACCCACACCACCTCCGAGGGGTATGTTTCGCAGACTGCGGAGGAAATTAAGAAGTACAAGCAGTTCAAGGAGATTGCCGCAACGGACGCGGGCTGCACGGTAGCTTGTCACTGCGGCGAGGATACTTTGGGTATCCTGTTTATCAGAAAATAATTATTAAGGAGTAACAAAATGAGCGAAATCAGAGATGTTAATTTGTGGGAGAGCGGCGCGAGAAAAATCGCTTGGGTAAAGCGCAATATGCCGCTTCTCAACGGTATAGAAGAGGAGTTTTCCAAGAGCAAGCCCTTTGCGGGAATGAAAGTGGCGCTTTCCGTTCATCTTGAGGCAAAGACCGCATATCTGTGCAAGGTGCTTGCGGCAGGAGGCGCGGAGATGTATGTTACAGGCTCTAATCCGCTGTCTACACAGGACGATGTTGCGGCGGCACTGGTTCACGACGGACTTAACGTGTTTGCGTGGTATAACTCCAACGAGGAAGAATACCACCGCCATATCGCAGCGGTAATAGACGCTGCTCCGAACATCATCATTGACGACGGCGGCGACCTTGTAAACCTCATTCACAACGAGCGCACCGACCTTATTCCGAACGTACTCGGCGGCTGCGAGGAGACCACTACGGGTATTATCAGACTTCAGGCAATGGATAAAGCAAAGGCGCTGAAATTTCCGATGGTTCTTGTAAATGACGCGGACTGCAAGCACCTGTTCGATAACCGTTACGGCACGGGACAGTCGGTGTGGGACGGTATCAACAGAACCACCAACTTGATTGTTGCGGGAAAGAATGTCGTTGTCGCAGGCTATGGCTGGTGCGGAAAGGGCGTTGCAATGCGCGCAAAGGGACTTGGTGCGGAGGTAATAGTCACCGAAATCGACCCGATTAAGGCGATGGAAGCGGTTATGGACGGATTTAAGGTAATGCCCATGCGCGAAGCGGCGAAAATCGGAGATTTCTTCGTGACGGTGACAGGCTGCGCGGACGTTATCGGCGAGGAAGCGTTCCTCAATATGAAGGACGGCGCTATCTGCTGCAATGCGGGACACTTTGACGTTGAAGTGAATATGGCGAAGCTCCGCGAAATCGCGGTTGACAGTCACCTCGCCCGCAACAATATTATGGGCTATAAGCTCGCTAACGGAAACACGGTTTTCGTAATCGCAGAGGGCAGACTTGTAAACCTTGCGGCAGGTGACGGCCATCCTGCGGAGATTATGGATATGAGCTTTGCAATTCAGGCGCTGTCGGCTGAATACATCGCAAAGAACGGTGCCGCTCTCAGGAACGGCGAGTCTATGACCATCAACGTTCCCAAGGAGATTGACCGCAAGGTTGCGGAGCGTAAACTCAACGCTTGGAATATCGCTATCGACAAGCTCACTCCCGAACAGGAGAAATATCTTGGAAGCTGGGAAGTCTGAGCTTTTCTTCTCCGACCTTGATGGAACGCTGATTTTTTCGGCAAAGCACAAGCGTCCCGATGATGTCGTAGTGGAGCATAAGAACGGCGAGGAAATCACCTGTATTACTCCCCGACAAGCCGTGCTGCTTCCGCTGCTGTCGAACAGAATTATCCCGCTTACTTCGCGGAGCGTGGAGCAGTACTCCCGTATTCGGATTGACGGGTTCTCTCCGAGGTACGCGCTGTGTTCCAACGGGGCTGTGCTCTTGGTGAACGGCGTTATTGACGAGGAGTGGGTGGCTCGGTCGCGGGAGTTGTTTTGTCGGGCAGAGGGTGAAATCGAGCGTTTCCGCGGACTGTTGGAAAGCGATGAGAACAG
>JBJESC010000270.1:0-2609 GCA_051882615.1 Oscillospiraceae bacterium | reverse complement strand
TATCCCCCTCTCCGTCAAGGAAAGGGGGATATTGTCATTTCTTCCACGTTGCAGGGGTGAACAGCAGCAGCATCGGAAACAGTTCAAGTCGTCCCGCGAGCATATCGAAAATAAGTACGCTCTTACTCAGCACGGAGAAGAACGAATAATTCGCGGTAGGTCCGACAAGCTCAAGTCCGGGACCGATATTGTTCACCGTCGCGCAGACTGCGGTAAAGTTCGTGATAAGGTCGTGGTTGTCAAACGAAATCAGAATTACCGAAATCACATACAGCAGCATATACGCCACCATATAGACGTTTACCGAGCGCACTACCTCGCGCTCCACAGGTCTGCGGTTTATTGTGATTTTCTTCACCTGCTTCGGGTGTACCATCACCAGAAGCTCCTTACCCATATTCTTAAAAAGAATTATGATACGCGAAACCTTTAATCCGCCGCCCGTACTTCCCGCGCAAGCTCCGATAAACATTATCAGCACCAGCAGGGTTCTTGACAATTCGGGCCAGAGGTTGAAATCCTCCGTTGAGAAGCCTGTTGTCGAGATAACCGACGCCACCGCAAATGCGGAGTGTCTGACGCTCTCGCCTGCGTTCCCGTAAATCGGCATTATGTTCAATGTAATCACACCGACAGAAACCGCAACAATTGCAAAGAACAGCAGCACCTCGGAATTGAACGCTTCCCTGAACTTTCTCAGAACAATAAGGAAATACGAATTGAAATTCACAGAGAAAAGGAGCATAAACACCGTAACCACAATCTGGACATACGGTGAAAAACCGCCCAAGCTCGAATTGTAGATGCCGAAGCCGCCCGTACCCGCGGTTGCAAACGAGGTGTTCAGCGCTTCAAACGGGGTTTGCCCCCCGACAAGAAGCAGAATAAACTCCACCGCCGTAAGCACAAAATAAATCGAGTAGAGAATAAGTGCCGTGGTCTTTACCTTGGGAACCAGCTTGCTGACCGACGGACCCGGTGACTCCGCTTTCATAATGTGCATATTCTCTCCGCCCGACAGCGGCAGGAACGCCATAATGAAAACCAGAACGCCCATTCCGCCTACCCAATGGGTAAAGCTTCTCCACATAAGCATTGATTTTGAGAGTGCTTCAACATCGGTCAGGATTGATGCGCCTGTCGTGGTAAAACCCGAAACCGTCTCGAACAGCGCGTCCACAAACGAGGGAATTTCCCTTGAAAACCAGAACGGCAGCGCCCCAAACAGCGACATCACAATCCAGCTCAGAGCAACAATCACAAACCCCTCACGAGAGTACAGCCGCTTATTTACAGGCTTCTTGATAAAAGCCACCGCCCCGCCAACAAGACAGCAGAGCAGCATTGAAATGCCGAAACAAATCGCAGCTTCACCCTCTGCGTACACAGCCGCCGTGATAAGCGGAACTATCATAAACCCCGCCTCAAAGATGAGAATCCACCCCAGAGTGTAGGTTATCATTCTGTAATTCATAATCCGAAAACCTTACTTCAAAATGTCCGTAATATCGTGAATTCCGAGCTGATTGGAGACAATCACCACGGCGTCTCCCACGTTAATCGTATCGTTACCGCGAGGGATAATTACCTTTCTGTCGCGGAGAATAGCCGCTACAAGCACTCCCTGTTTCAGCTTCAGTTCCATAAGCGGAATATCCGTCACGGCACTCTTATCGCTGATATTGAACTCGGACGCCTCGATTTTTCCCTTGATGAACTGGTGCAGAACCTCAACATTGCTTCCCACCGTACTCTTTAAAGAGCGGACATAACGGACAATTGTATCCGAGGTTATGTTCTTGGGATAGATTATCGTGTCAAGGTCAATATGCTTGATTACATCCTCAAAATCAATTCGGTTTATCTTGGTAACCAGCTTCGATTCACCCGCGCTTTTCGCAAACAGCGACAGGAGTATGTTCTCCTCGTCGAGGTTGGTGAGAGCGACAAAGCCTCCCGCATGCTCCAGTCCCGCTTCAAGCAGAACGTTCTGGTCAGACGCGTCACCGTTGATTACGGTAACATCGTCCCACAGCATACACAGCTCTTCACAGCGCTTTGCGTCCTTTTCGATTATCTTAACGTCAATTCCCGACCGCACAAGTATTTCCGTGAGATAATGTCCGAGCTCTCCGCCGCCCACTATCATTACGTCCTTGACAGAATTCATCTTGTACTTAATCTTGCGGAAGAAGTCGGTAGCCTTCTTGGGAGCGGCAACAATGGAAATAACGTCCTTTTCCTCAAACACGCTATTACCGTTTGCAATATAGGCTTCATCGCCGCGTTCAATCGTGCAGACAAGGACATCGCAGTTCAGCTTGGAGGATAAGTCCTTAACGGCAACTCCCACAATGGGACAATCCTCAGGGAGACGGAATTTCAGCAGCTCCACACGTCCCTTTGCAAACGTCTCTATCTTCATAGCCGACGGGAAACGAAGAACGCGAGCAATCTCCTGAGCGGCGGCAAGCTCTGGGCCTATTACCATTGCAAGTCCGAGCTCGTCTTTCAGAAAAGGCGCTTCCCTGCTGTACTGCGGAGAACGAACGCGGGCTATCGTGCGGCAGTTACCCGCTTTCTTTGCAATAAGACAGCACAAAAGGTTC
>JBJESC010000269.1:0-2609 GCA_051882615.1 Oscillospiraceae bacterium | reverse complement strand
GCGATACACGCGGGTTTACCTCGATAACCGCATACTCAAAGCTGTCGGGCTTGAGCGCGAACTGGCAGTTACAGCCGCCCTCCACCTTCAGCTCCTGAATGATGTCAAGCGCCGCGGTGCGGAGCATCTGATACTCCTTATCTGCGAGAGTGACGGTCGGAGCGACAACGATTGAGTCGCCCGTATGAACGCCCACGGGGTCGAAGTTCTCCATTGAGCAGACGGTGATTACGTTGCCCTTGCTGTCGCGCATTACCTCAAACTCGACTTCTTTCCAGCCCGAAATGCACTTCTCAACGAGAATCTGCGTAATGGGTGAAAGGCGAAGTCCGTTAGTGGCGATTTCGTGGAGCTCTTCGCGGGTTTCCGCGATACCGCCGCCAGTTCCTCCCAGAGTGAACGCGGGACGGACGATTACGGGATAGCCGATTTCCTCCGCGAACGCCATAGCGTCCTCAAGATTTTCCACAACCTTGGAGGGAATACACGGCTGACCGATTTTCTCCATCGTGTCCTTGAACGCCTGTCTGTCCTCTGCCTTGTGAATGGTTTCGGGATTAGAGCCGAGCAGCTTTACGTTATGCTCCGCAAGGAAGCCGCTCTCCGCAAGCTGCATTGAGAGCGTCAGAGCGGTCTGACCACCGAGGTTGGAAACAACCGAGTCGGGCTTTTCAATCTCGATTACACGCTTTACAACGTCAAGGGTAAGCGGCTCAATGTAAATCTTGTCCGCCATGTGCTTGTCCGTCATAATGGTTGCGGGGTTGGAGTTGATGAGCACAACCTCCAGACCTTCCTGCTTCAGAGCGCGGCAAGCCTGCGTTCCCGCATAGTCGAACTCGGCAGCCTGACCGATTACGATAGGTCCCGAGCCTATTACAAGTACCTTTTTTATATCTGATCTTAAAGGCATAATTATCTCCCTTTACTTATCTTTTGTTGTCCTGCATCAGCTTTATAAACTCCTCGAACAGATACGAGGTATCCTTCGGACCGCCGCACGCTTCGGGGTGGAACTGCACGGTAAACGCGGGAGCGTTCTTGTAGCGCACGCCCTCGCAGGTGCCGTCGTTGCCGTTGACGTGCGAAACCTCGCCTGCGTCTGCGGGGAGGCTGTCGCCGATTACCGCGTAACCGTGGTTCTGGGACGTGATGTAGGTCTTGTCCGCTCTGATGTCGCGCACGGGCTGGTTTCCGCCGCGGTGTCCGTATTTCAGCTTCTCGGTCTTAGCGCCGTTCGCCAGAGCGAGGAGCTGATGTCCGAGGCAAATTCCGAACGTGGGAATTTGCGCCGAAATAAGCTCTCTGAGTGTGTTTATCGACTCGACATTGTCCTGCGGGTCGCCCGGACCGTTGGAAAGCATAATTCCGTCGGGCTTCTCCGCGAGGATTTCCTCCGCGGTTGCGTTATACGGCATAACCACAACATCGCAGCCGCGCTTTATAAGCTCTCTGCGGATATTGAACTTGTAGCCGTAGTCCATCAGCACCACCTTGAACCTCGGGCTTTCGGACTTGAACTCCTCTTTCGCCTTGACCGATACAGCAGGCACCGCTCCCGTCACCTTGTAGGCTCTGATTTCTTCGAGAAGCGCTTCCTTGTCGAAGTCCTCCTCGCCGCTGATGATTGCGCCGTTCATGACGCCGCTCTCGCGGATAATTCTGGTGAGTGCGCGGGTGTCGATGTCGTAAATTCCGATTATTCCCAAATTCTCAAGGTAGCTGTTAAGGTCGCTTTCACAGCGGAAGTTCGAGGGGTATTCGCAGTACTCGCGCACCACATAGCCCGAAACCGCGCTGCCTCGGCTTTCGGGATCTATCTCATTCACGCCGTAGTTTCCGATAAGCGGGAAAGTCTGAGTTACGATTTGTCCGCAGTAGGACGGATCGGTAAGCGTCTCCTGATAACCCGTCATTGCGGTTGTAAATACTATCTCGCCGATTGTTTTTCCTGCTGCGCCGAACGCCTTGCCCTCAAAGACAGCTCCGTTCGCCAGCAAAAGAGTGGCTTTTCTTTTGTTCTCAAAATTCATTGTGTTCCTCCAAATGGATAAACCTCTTTTTTTATGAATATATCACTTCAGGGTAATTTTCCACACAATACCCATTATTTCATCTCTCATACGGATTGCTTCTTTTCTTGCGGCAAGTGCAAATTCGTGCTCGTCCGCTTTCTGTTTCTGATAAGCGCACATGATGCCGCGTGAGCTGTTTACGATACCGCCTAAACCGTTGCAGTCGAACGCGGCGGAGATGTCCTGTGCGGAAGCGCCCTGCGCTCCGTAGCCGGGGATAAGGAAGAAGGTGTGCGGAAGCGCCAAGCGAAGCTCCTTAATCTGCTCGGGATAGGTAGCTCCTACTACCGCGCCCACTCCGCTGTAACCGTAAGCACCGGGAAGCTCCTTGCCCCACTCCTCGCACATTGAACCCATAAACTTGTAGATTGACTCCGTGCCGTCCGCAAGAGCCTTGTCCTGAAGCTCGCCGCCGGAGGGGTTGGAGGTCTTTACCAGGACGAAAATTCCCTTGTCGTTCTCGGAGCAGGTCTTGATAAGCGGCTTTATTCCATCGCTTCCGAGGTAGCCGTTTACGGTGAGTGCGTCGCCGAG
>JBJESC010000268.1:0-10561 GCA_051882615.1 Oscillospiraceae bacterium | reverse complement strand
ACGGGTTGTAGATGTCCGTTTCAATCTCGCTGTATTCGGGATTAACGCGGATTGCAACCTCAATATCGCGTCCGCACCCGCGTACAATATCGCGGTACTTCGCCCACTGCTTGGGCGAGTTGAATACGATATGGTTGCAGATTTTCACAAGTTCACGCATATCCTCCTCGGAATAGGCGGGCGAAAAGACGTGGTTTTCCTTGCCGAACTCCTCGTGCCCCAGCCGAGCCTCGAAAATCCCGCTTGCCGTGCAGCCGTCAAGGTACTGTGCAATCAGCGGGTATGTCGAAAAAGCCGAGAACGCTTTCTGTGCGAGAAGTATCTTGCAGCCTGTTTTTTGCTTTACAGACTGTAATATTTCGAGGTTTTTCAACAGTTTGTTCTCGTCTATGACATAACAAGGCGTCTGAACTTCGTTAATCCAACCCATGGTGTTCCTTTCCGCATTATATCAACAATGCAGCAGAGTGGCTTGTTCCTACCGCTAAAGCATTTTTTAGATTGGCTGACCGATGTGGAAAAGAATTAGTTTCATTTTTGTTTATCATTTTCACTGCTGAGGACAACCAAAGCTAAACCAATTCCACCTATAATTAACCCCGCTAAAAACCAGTAGCCGTTATAGATATTTCCATTTGATAGAATTATTCCGAACAACAGCAAGCCTATTCCAATTTTGAATTTCATATCAACACCGCCTATTCAACAAGATATTGATTCAAAATCAGTCAACCAATACGGGATTTCTGTCCTCTTCCCAAGGCAAGCCCCACTTGTTGAGTCCGTCCATAAAGGGGTCGGGGTTGAGCTGCTCGACATTCCAAACGCCTGGCTTCTTCCACTCGCCGGTAAGCACCATAGCAGCACCAATCATTGCGGGAACGCCGGTGGTGTAGGAGATAGCCTGCGAGCCGACTTCCTTGTAGCACTCCTGATGGTCGCATATATTATACAGATAGTAATTCTTGTCCTTGCCGTCCTTCTTGCCGCGGAAAATGCAGCCGATGTTGGTCTTGCCCACAGTTCTCGGACCGAGCGAAGCGGGGTCGGGCAGCACCGCTTTCAGGAACTGAAGCGGAACAATCTCCTTGCCCTCAAACATAATCGGCTCGATAGAGGTCATTCCCACATTCTCAAGGCACTTGAGGTGGGTAAGGTAGCTCTGACCGAAAGTCATAAAGAAGCGGATACGCTTGATTCCCTTGATGTTGAGTGCAAGGCTCTCCAGCTCCTCGTGGTGGAGCAAATACATATCCTTTTCGCCTACGCCCTTGAAGTTATAAACGCGCTTAATCTCCATCGGCTCGGTTTCTACCCACTTGCCGTCTTCAATATAGCTTCCCTTTGCGGAAACCTCGCGGATATTGATTTCGGGGTTGAAGTTGGTGGCGAAAGGATAGCCGTGGTCTCCGCCGTTGCAGTCGAGAATATCGATATAGTTGATTTCGTCAAACTCGTGCTTCATCGCATACGCGGAGAACACGCCCGTTACACCCGGGTCGAAGCCGCAGCCGAGAATTGCGGTAATTCCCGCTTTCTCAAAGCGCTCCTTGTACGCCCACTGCCACGAATACTCGAACTTAGCGGTGTCCTCCGGCTCGTAGTTCGCTGTGTCGAGGTAGTCCACACCGCACTCAAGGCAAGCGTCCATAATATGCAAATCCTGATAAGGAAGCGCGATATTCATAACAATATCGGGCTTGTACTCCTTGATAAGTGCAACCAGCTCGGGAACGCTGTCCGCATTGACCGAAGCGGTGGAAATCACCGTCTTGGTCTTGTGCTGCCACTTTTCCTTTAACGCGTCGCACTTGGACTTGGTTCTCGACGCTATCATAATTTCAGAGAAAACCTCGCTGTTCTGACAGCACTTTGCAACTACAACCGAAGCCACGCCGCCCGCACCGATAATTAAAGCTCTGCTCATTTTTTATCCTCCAAAAAAAGAATTCAAATTCCCACGGCTATTCCAAAGCCGCTCAATTTTATTATAACCTACTCACACTATTTTGTCAACCAAAATTTCTGACATAGCGGAAAAAACGAATATTCCGTCCGAGCGTTTCCAGCACCACCGAGGTTTCGGCAAGCTTCCATTCGGGGGAATGCTCAATATCCTCGAAGAAAACGTCCCCGCCGAAGTTCTCGTACACGCGGGTGATAATCGCTTCATCGCACAGCGGAGCTAACTGCTTGTAGATTTCGCCGCCTCCGATAACGAACACCTTTCCCTCTATCCCCTTAACATACTCCATAAGCGAGTCAATGTCTTTAAACACGCGCGCGCCCTCAGCGCTCTCCATACTGCGGGAGAGGATAAGGTTTTCACGGTCGGGAAGCGGACGCTTCGGGAACGACTCGTAGGTCTTGCGCCCCATAATTACCGCCGAGCCCTTTGTCGTCTCGCGGAAATGCTTCATATCCTCGGGAAGTCTGCACAGCAAATCTCCCCCGCGTCCGATAGCGCAGTCGTTATCCATAACCAGAATAAGCGTCATAGTTTTTCTCCTTAAAAGCAAAAGCCGCGAATTCAGCGAACCCGCGGCTTTGTTGTCGTTTACCGCACAAACGCTGTCTTTTGCAAGACTTATGCAAGCCCACTTGCAGCCATCTGTGCAGCTGAATTATTGTGCTCATTCTTCTGCAGCGAATTTTTCCGCCACTCTGAGCATCCGTTTCAGAGCAGAAAACCGAACTCAGCCTCTTGCCTCTTGAAAACATTATCGGCAGCACTTTACGAAACTTTAACAGTTTTCGGAATTATTTTTAAACGCCAAAAGCTCCGCTCACAGCTTCACGATTTTCGCGTTGTTGCGCATGAGCTTTTTCTCTCCTCGGGTATCGAAATTAACGGTTAGCATTGCATCGTTGCCCGTAGGCATAACGGCGGTAATCGTTCCCTCGCCGAAGAGGTTATGCTTTATGCGGTCGCCCACCTCGAAGCTGCCCGAGGTCTCCGCGAGTACCGCGTTCACCGCCGACTGAACAACGTGCGCTCTGTACTTGCTGGTTTCCTCCTTGAGGAAGCTGCGGCGCTCGGGCTTTGCGGGACGCTCCTGTGAGCGCTGAATTTCTCCGTGTCTCTCAATCAACTCCTCGGGGATTTCGCACACAAACTGAGAGAGCTTATTGCTGGAGGTCTTGCCGTACAGCATACGGTATCTCGAATGCGTTACGATAAGGCGCTTCTTTGCGCGGGTTACCGCAACGTAGGCAAGTCTGCGCTCCTCCTCCATCTCGGAGGGGTCCCAACGGCAGGAAGCCGAGGGGAAGATGTTATCCTCAGCCGCTACCATAAACACCACGGGGAACTCCAAGCCCTTTGCGCTGTGCATAGTCATCAGCGAAACGCAGTCCGCGTCCGCGTCATACTTGTCCGTATCCGAAACAAGCGCGGTCTGCTCCAGAAAATCGGGGAGAGTGGCGTCGGGGTTTTCCAGCGCGTTTGATTTCAGCTCGCGTATGTTCTCCATACGGGTAACTCCCTCGTCGCCGAGCGCGTCGAGCATCTGTTTATAGCCCGACTTCTCCACAACTGCGTCAATCAGCTCGTCAAGCCGCGCAGTATCGGCGATTTCGTCCAACTCCTCAAAGAGGTTAGCCGCCGCTTTAAGAGCGTTAGCCTTTTTCTTCAAATCGGCAAATTCAATCGCATTCGCGCATACCTGAATGGGGCTCATTCCCGTTTCGGAAGCAATACGCACAACCTCGTCCACCGTTGCCTCGCCTATTCCGCGCTTCGCCTCGTTGATTACGCGGCGGAAGCGCACGGTATCGAAAGGATTGTTCAGCAGCGACAGGTACGCCATAATGTCGCGTATCTCTTTTCTGTCATAGAAGCGCAGTCCGCCGAGAATACGGTACGGAATGCCGTTTCTTCCGAGAGCAGTTTCGTATGCTCTCGAAAGCGCGTTGTTGCGGTAGAGTATCGCAAAATCGGAATACTTCGCGCCGTCGCTTAAACCCTTATTGATTTCATCGACAATTCCGCTTGCCTCTGCCTGCTCGCCCGGGTAGAGATTAACCTGTATCTTGTCGCCCTCGCCAAGCTCGCTCCACAGGTGCTTTTCCTTGCGGTTGGTATTGTTGCTGATAATAGCGTTTGCGGCGTTGAGGATATTCTCGGTGGAGCGGTAGTTCTGCTCCAGACGGATAACGCAGGCATTCTTATACTGCTTCTCAAAATTGAGAATATTCTCGACAGTCGCGCCGCGGAACTTGTAGATAGACTGGTCGTCGTCACCCACAACGCCGAGATTGGCTCTCAACTGGTCGCCCGCGAGCAGCGAAACCAAGCGGTACTGAGCGATATTCGTATCCTGATACTCGTCTACCATAATGTACTTGTACAGGTTGCGGTAATGCTCCAGAACATCGGGATATTCCTCAAACAGCTTGACCGTGAGGAAGATGATGTCGTCAAAGTCCACCGCATTCGCCTCCACCAGCATCTGCTGATAGTCGGAATACACCTGAGATACTCTCTTGTCCGTTTCCTCGGCGGTTTCCGCAGCGGTAAGAGCGAACTCGGACGGAGAAATCATACGGTCCTTCAGGCGGGAGATGTGGTTTTTGAACACCTTTGCCGCCATAACCTTTTCGTCTATCTCGTGGCGCTTCATTATCTCCTTGATAAGGCGCTTGGAGTCGTCGTCATCATAGATTGCAAAGCCGCTCTTATACCCCAGATGTTCAATCTCGCGGCGGAGAATTTTCACGCACGCGGAATGGAATGTGGAAGCGTTGATTTTCTGCGCGTCCTCGCCCAGCATTGCCGCAAGTCGTTCGCGGAGCTCGCCCGCAGCCTTGTTCGTAAAGGTAATTGCGAGAATATTCCACGGATTAACGGGATTTACGGCGATAATGTCCGCGAGCTTCCGAGCGTTTTCCGGAGTTTTCTCCATATCGGGATATTCTTCAAGAAAACGCTGCTGCTCTGCGGAGAGCGTGCGCTCCTCGGTATCGTGATAAGCGTTTCCGAAGCGGAGCATATTGGCGATACGATTGACAAGCACAGTAGTCTTGCCGCTGCCCGCGCCCGCGATGATAAGCACAGCGCCGTTTATCTTGAAAATCGCCTGCTTCTGCCTATCGTTAGCGCGTGAGAACTGGCTCTCGAGCGCTCTTTGTTTAAGTTCGGTATAGTTCAAAATTCACCTCAGAAATCATTCAACAGTTTTTCCGTCAAGCGCGATAAACGGGTTTACTTCCGTACCGATTGCCTGCGGAAGTACGCCGTCCCAGTTGTTTATCTTGAGATACTCGATGTAGTTCGGGCTCTGAGTGAGCTGCTCCTGTACGGCTTTGATTGCATAGGCCTCCGCGTCAGCCTTAATCTTCTGGGAGTCTGCCTCCGCCTGTGCCGCGATAACCTGCTGCTTTGCTTCTTCCTGGCGCTCGACGGTCTTGTTCTGCATTTTGAGCGCGTCCTGAGCCGCGATTACCTTAGCCTGAATAGACTGCTCGAACGCACTGTCAAACGACAGGTTCTCGATAGCGAATGCCGTTACGATAATGCCGCTGGGCGCAAGGGTTTCCTTCAGCGAATTGAAAATAGCATTCTGCACCTCGGAACGGCTCTGTACCAAATCCTCAGCCTTTACCTTACCGATTTCGTTCTTTGCAATTTTAGCCACATTCGGAACGAGCAGCTTGGTTTCAACGTTGCTTATGCCGATTGTGCGGATAATCTCGGAAAGCTGAGTTCCGTCATAGTAGTAGTTGAGCTTGAGCGACAAGCTGTCAACGGTCTGTGTATCGGAGGTGTAAGCGTCCGTAAGCACGGAATACACCTGCTCACGGGTATCCACCTGCTGAATTTCCTCAATAAACGGAATGTGCGCGTTAAGTCCCGCAGTCATATCGCTGCGCACAATCTTTCCGAACTGATACTTAACGCCGATGTAGCCCTCGTTTACCACCGTAAAGCTGTTGAAAAGCAGAATAAGCACCGCAAGCACAATCAAGCCTGCAATTACCAGCGTTTTAATGCTTGAGGCCTTGGGGGTAAGGGGCTTGTTGCCGTTCTGTGTAGAAAACTTTTCCATAATATCTTCCTTTCCGTAAATTGCGTCTTAGTTATTCGTTATAAGGTCGGAATACTTGTCGTTTGTTTTAAGCTGAGGTACCTCCGCTTTGCGTGAAATTCCCGCGCCCGCAAACGCCTGAGTAAGCATAAGCTTAATTCTGTTAACCTGGTTTACCTCCGAAGCTCCGGGGTCGAAGTCAACCGCCACGATATTGCTTTCGGGGTGCTGACGGCGGATTTCGCCGATTACGCCCTTTCCCGTAACGTGGTTCGGCAGACACGCGAACGGCTGTACGCAAACGATGTTCGGAACTCCCTCGGAGATAAGCTCCAGCATCTCCGCGGAGAGGAACCAGCCCTCGCCCGCGATGTTACCGGGAGAAACAATGGGTTTCACCGTCTCGCGCATTTCAAAGATGTCGCCGGGACAGCCGAACTTCGTTCCGCGCACCGCGTCACGGTAGCTTTTCTCCATAAACTTGAACGCCTTGATAGCGGAGTTTTCCGCAAATCTCTTCATCTTCGTGGTGTACAGAAGCTCCGCCTTGGTTTCGCCGTGCGAACAGATATAGTAGAAGAAGCCCATCAAATCGGGAACGACAACCTCGCAGCCCTCTCTTTCAAGCAGCTCGATAATGTTGTTGTTAGCCGCGGGGTGGAACTTGACGAGAATTTCTCCGACAACTCCGACCTTCGGCTTCTTAATATCGTTTACGGGAAGCTCGCTGAACTCCTTAACCATTGCTCGGATATTCCTGTTGAAGCTCGGGAAGGAGATGGTTTTCAGGTCGTCGTACAGGAACTTCTTCCACTTCTCGTGGAGCGCGTTCGCCGAGCCTTTCACCTTTTCATACGGGCGAACCTTGTACAGACAGCGCTGGATTACATCGCCGTAGATAATGCCCATAAATGCACGGAGCGCCATTCCCACCGAGATTTTAAAGCCGCTCTGCTTCTCCAGACCGACAACGTTCAGCGAAATGAGCGGAACCTGTCCGAAGCCCGCGTCCTTCAGCGCCTTTTTCAGCATACCGACATAGTTGGTAGCACGGCAGGCGCCGCCCGTCTGGGTAATCATTACGGAAGTATTATTGACATCGTATTCTCCGCTTTGCAGCGCGTGGATAAGCTGTCCGACAATCAGGATTGACGGGTAGCAGGCGTCGTTATTGACGTATTTCAGTCCCGTATCCACAACCGCCTTGGAATAGTCCCTCAGAATGGTGACATCGTACCCGCTGTGGTTGAACGCCGCCTCGAGGAAGTCGAAGTGGATAGGCGCCATCTGCGGGCAGAGGATTTTGTGCTTCTTCTTCATCTCCTTGGTGAACTCGGGCTGACCGACAAAGCCAACGTGACCGCGAGTGGGCTTGTACTTATGCCGCTCTCTCTCGTCCACAACGGAAATCAGCGAGCGCAGACGAATTCTCGCCGCGCCGAGGTTGTTCACCTCGTCAATCTTGAGACAGGTATACAGCTTGCCGAAGCTGCGGAGTATCTCCTGAACCTCGTCCGTGGTGATTGCGTCAAGTCCGCAGCCGAACGAGTTGAGCTGAACCAGCTCCAGACAGTCGTTCTCGCCGACAACGTGCGCCGCCGCATACAATCTTGTATGGTAAGTCCACTGGTCTACAACACGGATAGGACGGACAACCTTTCCCAGATGCGCTACGCTGTCCTCGGTGAGTACCGCGAAGCCGTATCCCGAAATCATCTCGGGAAGTCCGTGGTTTATCTCGGGATCAACGTGATAGGGACGTCCCGAAAGCACAATTCCGCGCTTTCCGTTCTCCTTGAGGAAGTTCAGCGTTTCCTCGCCCTTGCGGCGCATTTCCGCCTTGAATTCCGCGTCTGCGGCATACGCCTTGTCAAGTGCGGACTGTATCTCCGCCTTGGTGATATTAAGTCCTTTCAGCGACTTTGAGAACTCCTCGAAAAGACGCTCTGCCATACGCTTGGGGTGGAAGATAGGCAGGAACGGGTTCATCAGCGTTACACCGCGCCGAAGCTCGGGAACGGAGTTTCTGATAACCTCGCTGTATGTAGCGACTACGGGGCAGTTGTAGTGGTTGTCGCCGCCGTTATCATCCTTCATCTCATACGGAAGCGCGGGATAGAAGATAAGCTTCACACCGTCGTTGATCAGCGCCTGAATATGTCCGTGCGCCAGCTTTGCGGGATAGCAAACGCTCTCGCTGGGCATTGTTTCGATACCCATATCGTATATCGCACGGGAGGATTTCGGCGACAGCTTCACCGAGAAGCCGAGCTCGGTGAACAGCTTATGCCAGAACGGGTAGTTCTCGTACATTCCCAGCACTCTCGGCAGACCGATTACACCGCGCGGAGCGGTCTCCTCGGGCAGACACTCCCTGTCGAACAGCAGATGATACTTGTAGTCGTACAAATTCGGGAGCTTTTCGGCTGTCGAAACATTTCCCGCGCCGCGCTCGCAGCGGTTGTTGCTTATATACCGTGAGCCGTCGGGGAATTTCGTAATAGTAAGCAGGCAGTTATTCGAACAGCGACCGCACCGAGCCGCGGTTTTCTCTACCTTGAAATTCTCCAGCTTGTCGAGGGAGAAAATTCCTCCGCGCTGCCCGTCGTCGCGCTCCATTGCGATAAGAGCCGAACCGTAGGCACCCATAAGCCCCGCCTTATCGGGACGAACGACGTTCTTCCCAACAATCAGCTCAAACGCGCGCAGAACGCTGTCGTTCATAAACGTACCGCCCTGAACGATGATTTTCTCGCCCATTTCTGCGGTATCGCGCAGCTTGATTACCTTGAAAAGCGCATTCTTGACTACGGAATAGGACAGTCCCGCCGAAATGTCCGCAACGGTCGCGCCCTCCTTCTGTGCCTGCTTAACGCGCGAGTTCATAAACACGGTGCAGCGTGAGCCGAGGTCAACGGGATTTTCCGCCGACAGACCGAGCACCGCAAACTCCGCGCTTGTCATTCCCAGAGCGTTTGCAAAGTTCTCGATAAACGAGCCGCAGCCGCTGGAGCAAGCCTCGTTGAGCAGAATGCTCTCAATCTCGCCGTTCTTGACGCGCATACACTTCATATCCTGACCGCCGATGTCGAGAATGAACTCCGCGCCGGGCAGCAGCTTATCCGCCGCCTTGTAGTGAGCCATAGTCTCGATTTCGCCGAAGTCCGCGCCGAGTGCCGCCTTGATAAGGTGCTCGCCGTAGCCCGTAGTGCAGGTTTTCTGTATGTAAGCGCCCTCGGGGAGAACGCTGTATATTTCCTTGAGTATGCCGATTGTGGATTTCAGCGGGTCGCCCTGATTTCCCGCGTAGTACGAGTAGACAATTTCGGCATTTTTGTTGATAAGCACCGCCTTGGTGGTGGTTGAACCCGCGTCAATACCGAGGTAGCACGCGCCGCTCTGCTCCTTAATATCCGCAGTCGGGATAATCGACTTTGCGTGACGGGCGCGGAACTGTGCAAGCTCCGCCTCGTCCTTGAAGAGCGGAGCAAGACGCTCAACCTCGCGCAGCTGATTGCCGCTGAGGTTCTTCGCTCTTGCGAGGAACTCGTCAAAGTTGATTTCCGCCGCTTCGTCCGACAACGCGCAGCCTATCGCTACGAACAGGTTTGCGTTCTCGGGGAATATTATGTTTTCGGGCTTTAAATTCAGCGTTTCGATAAAACGCCGGCGAAGCTCGGAGAGATAGTGAAGCGGACCGCCGAGGAAAGCAACGTTTCCTCTTATAGGCTTACCGCAGGCAAGACCGCTTATCGTCTGATTAACCACCGACTGGAAGATAGAAGCGGCAACATCGCTGCGCTTTGCGCCCTCGTTGAGCAGCGGCTGAATATCGCTCTTGGCGAAAACTCCGCAGCGCGAAGCAATCGGGTAAATTGTCGTGTACTCCTTGGCAAGCTCGTTAAGACCGCCAATATCGGTGTTAAGAAGCGCAGCCATCTGGTCGATAAACGCGCCCGTACCTCCCGCGCAGGAGCCGTTCATACGCTGCTCCAGACCGCCCGTGAGGTATGTAATCTTCGCGTCCTCGCCGCCGAGCTCGATAGCCACGTCCGTCTGCGGGATAAGCGCACGGATAGCCTCCGTTCCCGCAGCTACCTCCTGAACGAAGGGAATTCCGAGCCAGTTTGCAACCGAAATTCCGCCCGAACCCGTAACCGCGATAAGCACCCGCTTATCCTTAACCTCTTCGCTTACCTCAGAAATTATATCCGAAACCGTCTTGCGTATATCTGAAAAATGCCGCTGATAACGGCTGAAAACAAGGCTGTTATTCTCATCTACAATCGCCGCCTTAACGGTGGTAGAACCTATATCAAGTCCCACACGAACAAGTGCCATTTTACACAATCTCCTTTTTCCGGCAAACATTGACAATTTGTTTTCTGTTTTTTGAAATACATCTTTATTATAACATATTTCAAATAAAAAGTCAACACAACTCCCATACAAAAAAGGACAGGCGAATTGCCTGTCCTTACAGTCTGTCGATAAAGTCCTTTTTCTGCGAGTCGCGCCCCCACCCCCTGCCCCCT
>JBJESC010000267.1:0-2626 GCA_051882615.1 Oscillospiraceae bacterium | reverse complement strand
GCCTCCGGTCGGAATCGAACCAACGACACGAGGATTTTCAGTCCTCTGCTCTACCAACTGAGCTACAGAGGCATATATCCCGAAGGATTGGCGACCTGGATGGGACTCGAACCCACGACCTCCGCCGTGACAGGGCGGCGTTCTAACCAACTGAACTACCAGGCCATATCGCGCATTCCCGAAGTACTCCCCGCAAACGCGCTGTGTTTTGGTGGAAGTTGAGGGGCTCGAACCCCCGACCCTCTGCTTGTAAGGCAGATGCTCTCCCAGCTGAGCTAAACTTCCATTCGCCGTTCGTGGCTCAGTGCCTCTCTCGACGACTTAATCATTATATCACATTCCGTGATTCTTGTCAATAGGTTTTTAAAAATTTTTTTCATTTTTTTGAATTGATTTTTAAACCCCCGCTCGCTCAATCTCACGAGCGAACTTCTATATTTTATCATAAACTTCGACATTTGTCAATAGTTTTTTAAAATTTTTTTCATTTTAGTAATTTGCACAGTTCGTCAGCCGTGAAAACGTATTTCTTATTGCAGAAGTGACAACAAACCTCGGTTTTCTCCTGTTCTTCGGCTAATTTGGCGAGCTCTTTCTTTCCCAGAGAGATTAAAATACCCTCTGTCCTCTCACGGGAGCAGTCGCATTTGTACTCTGCTTCCCACTTATCCAGAACCTCTCCACCGAGCCCCGAAAGCGCGGACAGTGCAATTTCCTCGGGCGACTTGTTCTCCTCAAGCAGTTTACCCACTCCGTTCAGATTGGAAAGATTCGCGTCAAGAGTGGCAATTGTCTTCTCCGAAATGGGAGGAACAGCCTGAAGCATATATCCGCCCGCCTTGGAAACGCCGTTCTCCCCGAACAATATACCCAGCTCAAAAATGGTCGGCAGCTGCTCGCTTATTGAGAAATACTCGGTCAAAGCGCGCGCAATATTGCCCGTTGTGAGCGGAATTTGTCCCACATAGGGCTCTTTCAGTCCCAAATCCTTGATTACCGTGAGAGTGCCGTTATTGCCCACGAGCGTTTCAATATCCTCTGCGTCTGCGGTGGGATTGGTTACGCAGCACTTTACGTTACCCTTATAGTCGGAAACAGCGGTAATTGTTCCGCAGGGACCGCCGCCGTTTATCCGCACGGTAAGCTTATCATTCGGATATTTCAGCATACAGCCCATAAGCGAGCAGGCGGACGCCATTCTCCCCAGAGCCGCCTGAACCGCCGTAGATGCGTTGTGCATCTGACCTATTTCGTTTACAATATCGGTGCTGTCAATCGCCGCGCAAAGGCAGCTTCCGTCCTCGGATAAAGTTCTTACAATCTGTCCCATTTCTTCTCCATAATAAAGCCGCATTGGGATTGTTTCCCGAAAACGGCTGTTTATTCATATATTGTTACTTTTTTCTTGCCGCGATAAGCAGCTTTTCCGACTTATCGTTCGGTACGTTGTGAGTAAGGTACTCGTACACGTTCACGACTTCAAAGCCCGCTTCCTCCAGCATTGAGGTGTACTCGTCATTCGCAAGCGCAATCTCGCTGAACTCCTCATATCCGCGGGAATACGCGCCGTCCTCTTCCTCAAAGAACAGGTCAAGCGTAATCGACACCCTGTTTTCCTCGGCGGAATACTCGTTCTGCCACACGCAATACACCCCGTCCACGTCATACACAAACGTATTATCACCCAGAACCTCGCGGTGCTTATACTCTGTGTTGACATCAAACGCAAAAATACCGCCTGTATTGAGATTTTTCGCCGCAAGTCGGAAGCATTCCGCAATATCCGACCTTGTTTGCAGGTGGTTAATGCTGTCGAGGGTGGAAACAATGACGTCCGCAGGCTCGCCAAGCTCGGTTTCGGTCATACTCTGGCAAATCCACTGAACCCTTGAGGACTTCTGCACCGCAAACGACAGCATATCCTCCGAAGCGTCCTGCCCGATTACCTTAAACCCGCTCTTCGCCAGCCGCACCGTAAGATTTCCCGTGCCGCAGCCCATATCCAGCAGTCTTTTTCCCTTGGTGAGCGCCTTTATTATCCTTATATAATAGTCGGCTATCTCGTCATACGGAACGTTAAAGGTCAGTGCGTCATAGGCTTGCGCAAAGTCGCCGTAGCCGCTCACTTTTCCTCACCGTTAAGACGGTCAAACACGACCTTATAGCCGCCCTTTGCCTGATAGTTCAGCGTCTTATTCACGCGGGAAATGGTCGCGGTGGAAGCGTGGGTTTCGTCCACTATCTTATTATAAACGTTTCCCTCTGTCAGCAGCTTGGCAACGTGAAGCCGCTGCACAATCGCATTCAGCTCCTGCGGGGTGCACAAGTCCTCAAAAAACGCCGCGCATTCCTTTTCCGTTTTCAATGTCAGCACCGCTTTATACAAAAGGTTTTTATTCTCGCTGTCCTTTTTCATAAACAATCCTCCTCAATTTTGGGATATACAAATACAATCTGTATTCTATTTTAGCATATTAAAGCGGAATTGTCAAGCGTTTTTGTCCATAAATGGAGCAATTCGTACCAAAATGAAAAGCCCCCGTCTTATGAAAAAGACGGGGACAAGGAAAACGCGAATTACTTCTTGGACTTGATGTACTCGTCCATAGCCTTAGCCGCAGTCTTA
>JBJESC010000266.1:0-10611 GCA_051882615.1 Oscillospiraceae bacterium | reverse complement strand
AAGCCGAAAGCACCAACTGCGGATTAATATTGAAATCGTTTCCCGCAGGCAGATTAATCACAATTCTCTCCCCCGCCGAAACGGACAATATGCACGGTTTAAGGTCAATTTCCGTTACGCCGCGTTTGGTTTTCTTCTCCGTCATAATATGTTCGAGATTTGTGAATTCCAGAAACCTCGCGTTGTCAATATCCGCAGTAATTTCGTACTCCGCGCTTGCAATATCCGTGTTCTTTTTCACGGGAACGGAGGTTTCAACGACACGAATATCCTGCGGAAGAGCAAGATTTAAACGTTCCGTTACCTCGGCGGGAGGTACTTCCTCCAGCAGCCGAAAATCCGCCGCCTCCCGAAGCCCCTCCTGTCCCAGCGACAGCGGGAGCATAAACTGTACATACATTCTCGGGTTAAACCCTTCGGTATACCACACGGGAAGCTTCGCCCGCTTTATCGAACGCTGTACCACTCCGTATAAGTCAAGGTGCGAGATATACTTTGCACGGTCCGTTTTACTGAAGAAAATTCGAGTATTAACCGATGCCACGGCAGATTTCACCTCCGACATTCTTACTTACCCCGCAGTTGGAGCAGCCCTCACGGCAGTTTCTCGTAGGAATAGCCTCGTGAGCCTTCTTATTCTCATTAACAAAGAATTCGTGAGATACAAGCATATTCATATGGCTCCACGGAGCAATCTCGTCATAGGAGCGTCTTCTGTTCGCATAGAAGCTCATATCCAGACCGCATTCCTCAAACGACTGCCTCCACTTGTTGAAATCGAAATACTCGTCCCAGCCGTCAAGGAAGCAGCCCTTTTTCCAAGCGGAATAGATAGCCTTGCCTACTCGCCTGTCGCCCCTCGCCAGAACCGCTTCCAGCAATGAAACGTTGTACTTTGAGCGGGAAATGGTAATCTTCTTATCAACAGCATACTTCATCAGCACAAGCTGTTTTTGCTTGATTTCCTCCTCGCTTGCCTGAGGCTCAAATTCAAACGGAGTAAAGGGCTTTGGAATGAACGTAGACAGCGACACCGACACGCTCGGCTGCTTTCCCTTCTTGCGGTTGGGATTTGCGTAGAACTGCTCGATTACCGCCTTTGCAAGGTCGTATACTCCCTTTACATCTTCCTCGGTTTCGGTAGGCAGTCCCAACATAAAATAGAGCTTCACAGCAGTATACCCACCCTCGAATGCAATTTTAACGCTGCTTAAAACGTTTTCTTCGGTGACGTTCTTATTAATTACATCACGAAGTCTTTGGCTGCCCGCCTCGGGCGCAAACGTTAGACCGCTCTTGCGGACATCGGATATTTCTTTAAGCACACCCTCGCTGAATCTGTCAATACGCAGCGACGGCAGCGAGAGATTTATACCGTTCTTAGAGGTGTACTCGGTAAGCCCCGACAGCAGCGGCTCAATCTCCTTGTAATCTCCCGTTGAAAGCGAGCACAGCGACACCTCGTCATATCCCGTATTCTCGCACAAGGCTTTTGTTTCGTTAATAATTGTCCCTATCTGCTTCTCTCGGTAGGGACGGTAAATAAATCCCGCCTGACAAAATCTGCACCCTCGGATACACCCTCGCAAAACCTCCACAATCGCTCTGTTATGCACAATATCGCAGAACGGAACAACGAAATTTTCGGGATAGTACGCCTTGTCAATATCCTTAATAATGCGCTTGGTAACCTTCTCCGGAGCGCCGTTTAACGCTTTTATTTCTTTAATCGTGCCATCCTCGTTGTAAGCAGGCTCGTAGAAGCTCGGAGCATATATACCCTCAATCTTCACCGCACGTCTGAGAAATTCCTCCTTTGTGCAGTTTTCTTTCTTGCATTGCTCCATAAGCTTCATTAGCTCAAGGTTTGCCTCCTCGCCCTCGCCGAGAACGAACAGGTCGAAGAAATCCGCAATCGGCTCGGCATTGCACACGCACGGACCGCCGCCGACAACAATTGGGGTTAATCCCTTTCGCTCACTCGCAAGCACAGGAATTCCGCTCAAATCCAGCATTTCAAGAATAGTCGTATAGCACAGCTCGTACTGTATGGTAAAACCGATAAAATCAAATCTGTCAAGAGGGTCAAGGCTCTCCAGCGCATAGAGAGGAATATTATGCTCCTTCATCTTCGCTCTCATATCGGGAAGCGGCATAAACGCACGTTCGCACCAATAATTCGGAATCGCGTTCTTTAACCCATACAGGATTTTCATTCCGAGATGCGACATTCCGATTTCGTAAGTATCGGGAAAGCAGAACGCAAACCGCACGTCAACATCTTCCAAATTCTTCTGAACAGAACCCGTTTCTCCGCCTATATATCTCGCAGGACGCTCCACCTCAGGAAGAATTTCGTCCAGCTTTGACATCATTTCAACATTCTTATACATTTAAACAACCTCAAATTAAATAGGTTTAGTCTCTTAGCTTCCTCTCGTACCATTCCTGCTTAGTCATAAGAACGGCACGAGGCTTTGAGCCCTCGTAAGGTCCGACAACGCCCATCTTCTCCATTGTGTCGATAAGACGCGCCGCTCTGCCGTAGCCGAGCTTCAGACGGCGCTGGAGCGCAGATGTGCTCGCCTGCCCTGCCGATACAACGAACTCGATTGCTTCGTCAAGCTTTTCATCGCGTTCGTCATCATCATAACCTTCCTCATCATCGTCCTTATCTGCACCGTTTACTCTCTCTGCCTGACGCTCAATCTCAGCCATAATACCCTCGTCATACTCAGCCTTGAAGGTCTGGGTAATGAATTGGGTAACGCGTTCAACCTCGTCATCGGAAACATAACAGCCCTGCAGTCTTACAGGCTTCGGCGAGCCTACCGGCATATACAGCATATCGCCGTTTCCGAGCAGCTTTTCCGCTCCCGAAGCGTCAAGAATAACTCGGCTGTCAACCTGAGAAGCCACCATCAGCGCAATTCGGCTCGGGATATTACCCTTGATAAGACCGGTTACTACCTGAACGGTAGGCTTCTGAGTTGCAATAACAAGGTGCATACCCGCCGCTCTTGCCTTTTGCGCCAGACGGACTATGCTGTCCTCGACGTCTTTCGGTGAAGCCATCATCAAATCGGCAAGCTCGTCTATAAAGATTACAATGTGCGGCATATGCGCAAGCTCGTCATCATTCTTGCACAAATCGTTGTAGCCGTCGATGTTGCGGACGTTGTTCTCTGAAAACAGCGTATAACGCTTCTCCATCTCGGTAACCGCCCACGCAAGCGCACCCGCCGCTTTTTTCGGGTCGGTGACTACGGGAATAAGCAGGTGCGGAATTCCGTTATACATCATAAACTCAACCTGCTTGGGGTCAACCATTATAAGACGAACATCATCGGGTGTGGACTTCATAAGGATACTCATAATAATCGAGTTTACGCACACCGATTTACCCGAGCCCGTAGTACCCGCAATAAGCAGGTGCGGCATTTTTGAAACGTTACAATGTACGGTTTCACCGCTGATATTCTTTCCGAGAACTGTATCAAGCTTCTTGTCGAACGTTTTCTTGAATTCGGTGGTGTCAACCAACTCGCGGAAGAATACGGTATCCTTGATTTTGTTGGGAATTTCGATACCAACCGCCGCCTTATCGGGAACAGGCGCAATTCTGACTCCCGAAACCGCGAGATTAAGCGCAACATCATCGGCAAGATTAGCGATTTTGCTTATCTTTACTCCTGGTGCGGGCTGAAGCTCGTAACGAGTTACGGAAGGACCTCTGCTTGCTCCGAGATATGTAGTCTGAACGCCGAAGCTCTTCAAGGTTTCGACCAGCTTATCCGCGTTCTTTCGGATTTCGCTCTCAATATCTGCCTGAGGCACAGGCTTTTTCGCCTCGTTGAGCAGGCTCATAGGAGGAAGCGTGTAAACGTCCGACAGTTCATACTGCGGAGCTTCCACCTGAGTAAAGGTATGCAAGTCCTCAAACGGGACAATATCCTTATCCGAATTATCGCTCGCAGAGGGCGGTTCAAGGAGCATTCCGCTTGTGGAAGCGCTCTTTGACTGCTCAACAATATCGTCAATATCAAAGGACAGCTCAGCCTCGTCGGTATCCGAGATGTTCTCCGACTCCTTATTCAGAATATCCGAGGTAGTCACATCGGATTTCGGCGCATTGATTATCTTTGAAACGCGCGCAGGCGATTTTTCCGCGTTAAGCTTGTCCAAAGCGTCCACAATCGGCACGAGGTCAATATCCGCTTCATAGGCGTCCTCCCTCTTTGGCGGGTCGTCGCGCATTATGGGGTGGCGCTTTTCCATATACTTGCGGAGCGCCTGCTGATAGTCTCTCGACTCCTGCTTCTGCTCCGTAATCTCAGCAGGCTTGTCCGTGCCGAGAACCTTTATGTCCGAATTATGGCTGAGAACAGGACCGTCCGTTTCCTGCGACTTTTCGGGAGCTTTAGGAGCTTCGGGCTTTACCGACTGAACATTCTCGGCAGGATTAACTTCGGTTTTCTTCTCGGGCACTTCCTCGGGCAAATCAACACTGTTGAACACCGCCTTCATTTCTTCGAGTTTCATTCGCTTAGCTTCCACATTCGCCGAATGACGCGCCTGACGCTCCTGTTCGCGGAGTTCTGCCATTTCGCGCTCTCGCTTGAGCTTTGCTTCGCGCTTTTCCTGCTGAATTCTGCGGTATTCCTCATTTGCAAGAGCCGACTCCTCACGGCGGATTTCGCGCTTCTCGGCGGCATTCGCCCCCGCTTTCTTCACCGAACCGCCGATTTTGCGGAACAGCTCGTCAATGGGCGTATCTATCATAAGCAGGATAAAGCCCAGCAGCATAATTATTACGATAGCAAGCGCTCCCATTCTTCCGAGGAACAGAAGCGGAACGCCCAAGAACAGCGCAAAAAATCCTCCGCCCTTGAAATCTCTTCCGTTTTCATAGAGATTTTTCACAACCTCGCCAAAATTCTCGCCGTTCACCTTACCGACAGCAACTATCTCAACTCCCGCGCAAAGCAAGAGAAGCAGGAACGAGAACTTGAAAATCGTTACGGCAATAGTATTCTTCGGCTGTTTTGCAGAAAGAACAACAGCCGTATAAATCATAATAGGGCCCAGCGCATACGCAGCGAAGCCAAAAAGTCCGTGCATAACGTTATAAAGCGCTCTCCAACCCTCGCTTCCCGGAACAATCGCAAGAAGCGTAAAGAACGCTCCCAGTGCAAGAAGAATTATCGAAGCAATTCTGCGGTTGCGCAGGCTTTTTTGAAGCGCTTCTTCGCGTAAACGCTGCTCTTCCAGGGCTTTCTTGGAACGCGCGGTCGATTTCGTGGTTGAAGCGGACTTGCTTCTTCCCGTACTGCCCGTGGTTCTCCCTGTTTTAGTTGTCGAACGCGAAGAATTTTTTCTCTCAGCCATTTATATTATCCTCTTCTTTGTCAAATCATTATTTCAATCCCAAAAGACCTGCGATTGTGTTGCCCGAAAAATGCTCCCACAGTCCACCCGCAAGGCAAGCCGCTCCGAGTATTGCCGTATACACTCCAAATATCTTGAAGCGGTCTTTCTTCAACAGCCAGCTTACCAGCTTTATTGCAAGGAAGCCCACAACCGCCGATACTACAAAGCCAATCGCCATTGCAATCCAATCAATTTCAGCCTGAGTTTCTAGTGCGTCTTTAAGCTCCAGAACACTTCCTCCGAGAATTGCGGGAATACCGAGTATAAACGCAAAAGTAACCGCTGTGTTCTTCTCAAGACCGCAGAACAATCCCGCCGCTGTGGTAGAACCGGAACGCGATACACCCGGAAACAGCGCCACGCATTGGAACAATCCAACAGTCACGCCGTCTGCAACCTTCATCTGCTCGCCCGTTTTTGTGCCGCTGCACCTGTCCGAGAGGAACAGAAGCATCGCCGTGAACAAGAAAGCCACGCCCTCAAAAGCAATATCCCCATCACCCTGACGCGCGGTGAAAAAGTCCTTGAACAAATACACAGGAACGAGAACAAGCGTTGCAATGATAACCATAATCATCATTCGCCTGTCGGAGTTCATATTCTTCCACGAAAATTTTCCCTTGAATATATCGCCTATGGTAAAGAAAAACTCCTTAATCATTCCCCAGATAGTTTTTCTGAACGCGACAAACACAGCCGCCAGAGTTCCAAGATGAAGCACAATTGAAGTAGTCAGCGCACTCTCCGCCGAATAATTCGTAATGTGCTGAATAACCGACAGATGCCCCGAGCTGGAAACGGGCAAAAACTCCGTCAGTCCCTGAATTACCGCCTGAATAATAACGTTTATGTAGTCCATAACAATTCCCCTTGCAGTATATGTATCTCCGACCTGACATCGGAGAGTAATTTCAGCTTCCATTGAAGTGAAGAAAGCGCATTGAATCACAAGCAATGATTTTTCTCAGCTGCTCCCGCTCGTCAATCGGATCCTCGCTGTCGTCAAGATAGTCGAATATCACAGGTAATCACCCCGTTTCTCGGAGACTGCCTGCACTCTTTCCGAGGGAGCGACAGTTCTTGATTGCGAGGTTGTATCCGTAAAAGCTGCTTCTTTAGCATTGCTGTTCTTCTTTTTTTCCGATTTTTTACCCTTCTTTTCCTTTGGCGGACTGTTCTTTTCAATCATCTTGTACAGCCGCTCAATCGCGTCCGAAAGCGAACCGAGCCTGTCGATAAGCCCCTCCTTTACCGCCGCCTTGCCCTCAAGCACCGAGCCCACATCAAGCACCAGCTCATCGCGCTTCATCATCAGCTCCTTAAAGCGCTCAGGCTTCATTTTGCTGTTTGATGTGACAAACGTAGTTATTCGCTCCTGCATTTTCTCAAAGTAATGCATGGTCTGAGGAACGCCGAGCATCATTCCGTTCATCCGCACGGGATGAATAGTCATTGTCGCACTGGGAACAATAAAGCTTTCCTTCGCCGACACAGCAAGAGGAACACCGATTGAATGTCCTCCGCCAAGCACAATGGAAACCGTGGGCTTGCTCATTCCCGCAATAAGCTCAGCAATTGCAAGCCCCGCTTCAACATCTCCGCCCACCGTATTCAGCACCACAAGCAGTCCCTCAACCGAGGAATCCTGCTCAAATGCTACCAACGCAGGGATAATATGCTCATACTTTGTCGATTTGTTCTCGGGAGGGAGAATATAATGCCCCTCAATCTGACCGATAATCGACAAACATTGGATATTATGCGGGGCATTGCCCGAACCCACAATCCCCGTGTCAATTATCTGTTGATTTTGCTCCTCAGAAAACGGAGCTTTTCTATCATCGCTCATCTTATCCCATTATCCTCCTTAAAGCGGTTGCTTTATTGGATAGTATGTCGTAAGGGACAAGAAATATTCACATTAAGGCATAAACATACATTTTGATTATACCATATTTATCCCGAAATTTCAATACCTATTTCAATATATAGGCATTCTTTTTTGCGACATTTATTTTATTCACGAAAATATTACTGCTTCTGAACCGATTTATCTGATTTCTCGCAGAAACAATCATACATTGTCCAAAACAAGCATACAATACGATTGAAAACAAGCGTAAACCCCAATACCAAGGAGGATTATCTATGAAAGAAATTACCCCCAGCGCCGTACATATTGATGAAACGATATTTGACGGTCAGGCAGAACAGGGCGTGGAGCTCGACTATGTGCTCCCCGACTACTATCCCGATATTTTCAAAATACTGTCCTGCACACTAACCCCGGGATTATCTTCCCGAAGCGTAACAAACGACGGAAAGCTTGCCATTGACGGAATTGTATTCATCAAGGTGCTCTATACCGCAGAGAACAGCAATGATGTATACTGTGTAGACCAGCGCTACACCTATTCTAAGCTTATTGACCTGAAGAACAAAAGCTCAGCCGCACCGCTTGTTGCTCTGTCGATGAAGTCCGACTACTGCAACTGCCGCGCGACAAGTCCGCGAAGAATAGATGTGCGCGGCGCGGTATCTTGCCGGATTAAGGCAACGGTATGCACCGAAAAGTCTCTCCCCACAATTCCCGACACTCTGCAAATCCGCAGGAGAGAAACAGTATGCTGTGGTGAAACGCTCTTCACCGAAAAGCAGCTTATTGTCCGCGAGGAGATTGAAACAGGTGCCTCCGGAGTAGCATTCATCATTGACTCAAATGCCGTTCCTAAAATCAACGACCTGCGTGTAATTGCCGACAAATGCGTTATGAAAGGAACTGTCACAATCAACGCGCTTTACGGAGTAACCGTACCCGAGAGCAGCGGCTGTACCGAAGCCGAGAAAATGTCCGCGGATATTCCCGTAAGCGCTATACTCGACATTGACGGAATAACCGACGCGCACAAGACGTTCGCGGAAATCTCCGTTCTTAATCTAGAACTCAACCCTCAGTCCGACAGCGGGCTTATCTCCTGCGAACTGCTGGTAATGTGCAGAGTCCGCGCTCAGCTTGAGCATAAAATACCTATTGCAACAGACGCGTATTCAACCCAATATGAAACCGAATTCGCCTCCGAGGCGCTTAAAATCTCCGCTAATCCCCGCACGGTATCGCAGAACCTTACCGTTCATTCAAATCTTAACTGCGATAAAGGCGAAATCCGCTCCGTATGGGACGTTTCAAGCGAACTGAAAAATCCTGTCTGCCGTAACACTCCCGAGGGTGAGATGCTCCTCACAGGGCAGCTTTGCATACGCGCATACGGAAAAAATACCGATGGTGTGCCGTTCTTTACGGAAAAGCAGGACGCTTTTGAACAAAGAATAAGCGAACCGAACCTCACTCCCGATACTTTGGTTGATTTTAACGCAGCAGTATCTGATACTGGTTTTTCGATTAAGTCGGACGGAACGCTTGATATTTCCTCCTCCGTAAGCTTTGACGCAAGCCTGCACGATGTAAATACAGTCGAAGCGATAAGCTCTGTTACTGTATTTGAGGATAAACCCAAGGACAAATCCGACGAATACGCCCTCAGGATATGCTACACCAACTCCTCAACAGATTGTTGGAGTATCGCCAAGCGCTATAATACCACTGTACAGGCGCTGATGGAAGAAAATGAAATTGATGAGAGCGCAGGCTGCGATACTCCGCTCTCGGGAATGATTATTATTCCCACAATATGAAAGGAGTGAAAGCTTATGGATAATTCAATCTACAACGACATTGCCAAGCGCACGGACGGGAATATCTATCTCGGAGTAGTCGGTCCTGTCCGCTCGGGAAAATCCACTTTTATCAGCCGTTTTATGAGCAATCTGGTAATCCCGAATATCACCGATGAGTTCCGCCGCGAACGCGCCAATGACGAGCTTCCCCAGTCAAGCGCGGGGAAAACTATTATGACTACCGAGCCGAAATTCGTTCCCGAAGAAGCGGCAGCGATTGAGCTTCCGGGCGGCGTTAAGATGAACGTCCGAATGATAGACTGCGTAGGCTACATAGTCCCCAGCGCAATTGGCTATATTGAAAACGAAGCCCCGCGAATGGTAATGACTCCTTGGTTTGACGAGGAAATACCCTTCAATATGGCAGCGGAAATCGGCACTCAGAAAGTTATCAACGACCATTCCACAATCGGTATAGTGGTTACAACCGACGGAAGTATCACCGATATTCCTCGGAGCGAGTACGAAGCCGCCGAGGAACGAATAATCTCCGAACTTAACGAAATCAACAAACCGTTCGTGGTGCTTCTGAACTGCGAAAAGCCCGACAGTCCGCAAAGCAGGGAGCTTGCAAAATCACTCTCCGAAAAGTACGGAACAGAGGTGCTGCCGCTTAGCTGTATCGACCTCACGGAAGAGAAAATTCTTGAAATTCTGGGAACGGTTCTTCTGAAATTCCCTGTCAACGAGGTGAAAATCCGTATGCCTCGCTGGATTACCTCGCTCGGCAAAGACCACTGGCTCAAAAAGGATGTGTTTGGCTGCATTAAGTCTGCAGCAGCAAATATCGTCGGAATAAACGATATTAAGATAGCCGCAGACGCTATTTCCGAATGCGAATACATTAAACGCGCTGTCAGCGAGGACGTTGACCTCGGAACAGGCTCGGGAACAATTGACATTACGCTGCAAAACGAGCTGTTTTACAAAATCCTCGGCGAAGCAACAGGTCTTGAACTCAACAGCGAAAACGACCTTATGCCTTGTATGATTGAACTTGCGTCCATCAAGCGCAAATACGAGCGAGTAAAGAACGCGCTTGAAGAAGTAGAAGCCACGGGCTACGGAATAGTACTCCCGCAGATGGACGAACTCACTCTTGAAGAGCCCGAAATCATCAAGCAAGGCGGGAAATACGGCGTTCGCCTGAAAGCCTCCGCACCCTCTATTCATATGATGTCGGCTAATATCACAACCGAAATTAACCCGATAGTCGGCAGCGAAAAGCAGTCCGAAGAGCTTATCAACTACCTACTTACAGATTTTGAGGAAAATCCCACGAAAATCTGGGAAAGCAACATATTCGGCAAATCCCTTTCCGATTTGGTAAACGAAGGCCTGCACAACAAGCTGAACCGTATGCCCAATGACGCCCGAATGAAGCTTCAGGAGACCATTCAGCGTATTATCAACGACGGCTGCGGCGGGCTAATCTGCATTATCCTT
>JBJESC010000265.1:0-2671 GCA_051882615.1 Oscillospiraceae bacterium | reverse complement strand
TGCGCCTTCGCTTCCGTACTTCAGCATTGTACACATTGCGGAATCGCGCTCGATATTACCATTCTCGCGCTTGATGTCGGAGTCCGCTGCGGAACTAAACGTCAAATCCTCGTAGATTTTCATAAGCGTGGAGTTCATTTCACGCTCTTGTGTACGCTGTGCACGGTAGAGGATAAACGACTTTGCAGTCTTAGCGTGGCCTTCCTCTATCAGTACACGCTCAACCAAATCCTGTACCTCTTCAACGGATGGAATTCTTCCGATTATAGTGGAAGAAATTTCCTTGACAACCATTTCTGCAAGCTTCATTGCCTCGTCATAGTCGTGACCTCCAACGGATGCCGCCGCCTGATAGATAGCGTTTGCAATCTTTTCAATGTCGAACGCTACCTCTCTTCCATCGCGTTTTTTAATAGTGGTAATCCCTGTCATGCTCTGCGTCTCCTTTTATTCGATTATGTCAATATTGACAAAAATTTCAATATCTTGTATTAGCAAAGGCTAATAAATTCATTATACAGTATTTATACAGATTTGTCAATACAAAATCCGAAAAAAAGAAGCGGCTCCTATATGGAGAACCGCTCCTTTATTCCAATCACATAATAAACGCAGTTGTTACACTTGATTTCTCAAGCATTTTTTCCACAATTATCGCCGTTAATGCGACATTGAAAAAATTTGAAATGCTCACATAGGTAAGCGAGGTTTTCTTATTTTTTAAAACCTGTGAAGCAACGCCTATCCATGCCGCAGCAATAGCCACCGCAATTATCATCGTCAGAACACCTGCAAACACATTCACATTAACGTGAAATGTAGACATAACCAGAAATTCAAGCACGCAATCTGTCAGCGGCACCAAAATCATCGGAAATGTCGCCAACGCCCATTCCTTATGATGTGTGCGGAAGAAAATTACCGCCATCAGGACAAAAAAGCCTGCAATAACAGCACATTCAATAGTCATAGCTTACCCCAGAATATCTCTTGCCTTGTTATTATCAGCGCAAATCGCATAATATACAACATTTCCGTCAAGCTCAACAAAGGCGTCGTCTAGCTTGTAGACCTCCTTTTCTGCGAGAGGATAATCTCTGAACGTATCGCTCTGATACTTGATTCTATTCTCAATTGTGGTCTTTATAGCTGCGGCGGTAGCCTCGTCCTTTGCTACGAAAACGCCGAATTCATCGGGCGCCATTCCAGACGGGCAGATATAAGCCGCATAATCCGTGAGGTCTTCAACCTTTATTCCGAGAATTGCAATCAAATCGTCTGCCGTTTCAAGCTTTCTCATCTCGGGGAACGACACCTCGTTAAGCAGAGAAGCTGTTTTCTCTGCGGGTGTAGCCTTTGTTTCGGAAGCGCTTGAAGAATTGCTGCTCTGCGAGCCCCCGGAATTTGTTCCCTTATCGCAGGCGGTAAGAGTAAGGCAAAGCGTCAAAGCAAGTATTGCTGTCAATGTTTTTTTCATTTTCAAATTCCTTTCTGATTATTGATTAGATGTAGTGTATATAACTGTGCTTGACCAAGTTGTATCATTCTGAAGCGCCGATAGCATAACCTTGTAGGTTGAGCCCTTGAAATGAAGCCCGTCCTGCTCGGCATAATCCTCTCTGAAATAGCCCTTACTGTCGCTGAGCATTGAATTGAGGTCGAAATACTCCTCGTCCAACTCAGCCGCCATTGCTTTGAGCTTGGTATTCACCTTGCGGATATTCTCGTTTGTGATATTCCCCGCCTTTGCCGATGAGCTGTCTGATGTAACAGGCGGAATTGAAATAACGCATATCTCGCTTTTAGGACATTCCGCTTTGAGCTTATTTACAAGCTCCTTATACTGCGATACTATAACATCATAGTTCGTTCCCGCTGCCATAGTATTGGAGCCAAGCATTATATAGATACATTTCGGCTGACGCGATTTTGCATACTCAACAGCGGATACTCCCTTTGCGTCAAACGCCTTATTCATTGCTCCCGAGGGTGTATATCCAATCTTCGCGGCAACGTTTTCAGCGTCAATATAACCGTAGCCCGAAAGCCCCGTGAAAATACTGTCGCCAATAAAAAGATCGTCGCTGAAATACTCCTTTGAGTATACCGTCGAATAAACAGGTAGAACTTCTACCGATGAACTGCTTGTATTGCTTGACGAGGTGGTACTCTCGACTGTACTTGAATTGGGATCTTCCGCCGAAGAGTCCGTAGTTGACTCGGTAGAAGAAACAACCGAACTGCTGTTCTGCGAAGAGTTATCTACTGAAATCACAAGCGAGGAACTGCCGTCTCCGGAAGCATTTGAATCATTGGTATTCTTCAAAGTCACCACAAACACAATTGCGCAGATAGCAAGAATCAACAGTGCCATCACCACATAGATTGCAATCACCGCGGGCGGAACGTCATTCTTTCTGCGCCTCCTCTGAGGTCGTCTGTTTGGCGGTATTTTTCCGGGATTTCTATTGTCACCCATCAGGTTTCCCCCTTTTTTCCACAAATCATATTATGTCAAATCATCTTTAAGAGGGGAATTTCAGGTTTCCGCCTCAAACTCATACCATTATATCACAATGCGCTGAAAATTTCAAGTATAATTCTCATTTTTCAGACAAACTCGCTGCCGTCCGTACAGAAAATCTTAGTGCGAACTATGCGCTGTCTTTTG
>JBJESC010000264.1:0-10789 GCA_051882615.1 Oscillospiraceae bacterium | reverse complement strand
CTGAAATGCTTCGTCAGAGCGCCGTGCAGAGCACTTCGGAAAGCCGCCGCAGCGGAATTGATACCGAATCGCTCAAAAAGGCGAATGACAGCCTTATTCAGGTAATTGAGGAAACTCTCCGTCTGAATAGGGAAAGCACAATGAAACACCGTCAGGCGGAAGCAGAGCTTGGCAGAATAGAACAACAACTTCAGAACGCGCTTTCACAGGTAAGGTAAAAGATTAATTAACGTACATTTTACGGGAATAAGATAGATTTTATAACAATAATTGCGCTATAATTATTGAAGATTGTTGTAAGAAGAGGTTTACTATGAAAATTACACTCACCGGAATAACAAAATCCTTTGGGGAGAAACAAGTTATACGCACTACCTCCCTCACAATAGACAGCGGCAGCTTCACTACTTTGCTAGGTCCTTCCGGCTGCGGAAAGACTACGCTGCTGCGCATGATTGCAGGGCTTGAAACTCCCGACACCGGTGAGATATGCTTTGGCGACAGGTGCGTTTTTTCCTCCGAGAAGAAGATAAACGTTCCACCGGAAAAGCGCGGGCTTGGCTTCGTGTTTCAGGATTTTGCGCTGTGGCCGCACATGAGCGTTTACGAAAACGTCGCTTTTGGGTTGAGAGCTGCTCACAATACGAAAAATCTTGACGAAAAGGTGAAAAATGCGCTTCACGCAGTCCAGCTTGACGATTTCGCCGAAAGATACCCGCACCAGCTTTCGGGCGGTCAGCAGCAGAGAGTGGCTTTCGCTCGTGCCATTGTTATCGAGCCGGAGTGTATACTGTTTGACGAGCCGCTTTCTGCGCTGGACGCGCTGCTCCGCGAGGAAATGCGCACCGAACTGAAAGAGCTGATAACGCGCCTTGGAATAACAGCGGTTTTCGTCACTCACGACCAGACCGAGGCAATGAGCATGAGCGATAAAATCGCGGTGCTGAGCGGAGGTGTAATCGAACAGTACAGCACTCCCGAGGTTATCTATTCAAAGCCTGCAACGCCGTTTGTGGCGAAATTCATCGGCTCGTCAAACTGGGTAGACGAGCGCAGAATGTTCCGTCCCGAAAAGGCGCAGCTTACCGCTTTGAAAGAGGCAGACGAATTTACTGCTGAGGCGGTTTCGGTACAGTTTCTCGGCAGCAATTATCAGGTTCAGCTAAAGCACGGCGGGAATGTGTGGACATTTCTGTCACCAAAGAGAATGCAGGTGGGAACAACGGTTTCCATTTACATAAAACAATCGGATATGATAACATTCTGAAAAAAGAAAGGAACACAATTATGAAAATGAAAACAATGCTCGCAGCAATGCTGGCAGGAATTATGTGCGCAGGCTTTGCGGGCTGCTCGGGCAGCACAAACAGCGGAAATTCTTCAAATTCCTCCTCAACCGAGAGCTCCGTATCAAAGATTGAAAGCAGCAATTCCGATGAGTCCTCTGCTTCTGATGAGAACATTTCTCTCAGCGGAAAGGTTACGGTTTATATGCCCTCTCCCGCGGGACTTGCGGACAAGCTTGCAGCAGGATTTCAGGCAAAAACAGGCGTACAGGTAGAGGTTTTTCAGGGTACGACAGGTGAAATCCTTGCCCGTCTTGAAGCAGAGGAGGCAAACCCCGTTGCCGACGTAGTTATACTTGCTTCGTGGTCGGACGGACTTTCAATGAAGAATGACGGCAAGATTATGTCCTATACTCCCGCTAATGCAGATAAAATCGTAAACGGCTGGATAGACAAGGACAACACGCTGTTCGGCTACAGTGCTTCTGCGGTTGGCGTTATCTACAACACCACGATTATCCCCGAGATGAGTGCCGATTGGAGCGAGCTTGCTGACGAGAAGTATAAGGATACCCTTGCAATCCCTGATCCCGAAAAATCGGGCTCCTGCAAGGACTTTTTGGCGGGATTTGTGAATAAGTACGGCTGGAACGCTCTTGAGGGTATGGCAGCGAACGGAATGACCGTTCCCGGTGCAAACAAGGCAGCGCTTGAAGCCGTAACAACGGGCGAGGTGGGCGCGCTGGTTGCCGGCGTTGACTACAATGCATATTCCTCAATTGCAAAGGGTGAGCCGCTTGGTATATATTATCCCGCGGGCGGAACTGTTGTAAATCCTAGACCCGCAATGATAATGAAAACCGCTCCGAACGTTGAGAACGCAAAGGCATTCGTTGATTACCTCTTCTCTGACGAAGCGCAGGAGTTGGTAGCACAAGCATATCTCCTTCCGGGACGCAGCGACGTGAAGTGCGAGGGCAGAACTAATCTTGAGGATATTCCGCAGATTGAATGCGACTGGGATAAGATGATTGAAATAGCTTCCGACTCGGCTGCAAAACTCAATAAGATCTGTCAATAATCGGAGAATTCTATGAAAAAAACGATCGGTTTTAAAAAGAACATTCCGCTTCTAATTATTGCTGCGGTGCTGCTTTTCCTGATCGTCTGTCCATTGATAATGATATTTGCAAAGGCGGTCATAAGAGATGGCCGCCTTGATTTTATGACAGCATGGCAGACGCTGACGGAAAGCGAAAACGCAAAGATGATTTTTAATTCGCTGCTGCTGGGAGTGCTGGTAGTAATAGTATCAACGGTAATATCCGCGCCGCTTGCGTATCTCTTTTCACGCACCTGTTTTGCAAAATATCGCTGCTTTGATGTGATATTTATGATACCGTTTATGACGCCGCCGTATATCGCTTCAATGGGCTGGATATTGTTTATGCAGAAGCGCGGATTGCTGCAGCAGCTTATTCCAAAAGCGGCAGGCAGCGAGAAATGGTTCTTCACGCTTGCAGGACTGGTGCTAGTAATGAGCCTGCATGTTTTCCCGTTTATGCTGACTATTCTGAAAAATGCGATGCTCAATATCCCGTCCAGCCTTGAGGAATCAGGCGCTGTGTTCGGGGCGGGCTTCGGCAGCAGAATGCGGAAAATATTCCTGCCGTTAATAAGCGGTAACTATGCAATCGGCGCCCTGCTGGTGTTCGTCAAGACTATTGCGGAATACGGTACTCCCGCAACACTCGGGAAGCGGATAGGGTTTTATGTGTTCACCACGGAAATTCACCGCTATGCGACAGTCGCTCCGATAGATTTCGGAAAATCAGCAGTGCTTGCCTCGGTGCTGATAGGGGTGTGCCTGATGATGTGGCTGCTCCAGAATTATGTAACCGCGCGGCGCAGTTATAATCTGGTAAGCGGTAAGGGCAGCAGATTCAACGAGATGAAGCTCAGTATTCCTGCGAAAATAGTAAGCTGGGTGTATATCGGGATAGTATTGCTGTTATCGGTTGGAGTGCCGTATTTCTCGGTAATCTCCACATCGCTGATTAAACTGCGCGGTTTCGGGTTTAAGGCGGGGAATTTCACGTTTCGGCATTACATTGACCTGTTCACCGAAAACGAAAAGGGAATCCGCGCGCTTGGCAACAGTTTTATTCTGGCGATAAGTGCGGCGACTATCTGCGCGGTACTCGGAACAATTATTGTTATCGCAATACGAAAAGCAAAGTCTAAATTCGGCAAGGTTGTAGAGGCAATGGGACTGCTTCCCGAAATGCTGCCGGGAATAGTTCTGGTTATCGGAATAATGCTGTTCTGGAATCAGATATACAATATTATTCCGCTGTACAACACTCTGGGAATAATGATAGTGGGGTATGTGGCGCTGTTTTTGCCGTATACAATTCAGTATGTCACCTCCTCATTCACGCAGATTTCGGGGAGTCTGGAAGCTGCAGCGCGGGTGTTCGGGGGAAGTCCGTTCTATATTTTCCGTCGGGTGACTCTGCCGTTGATAATGAAAGGCGTTCTTACCGGCTGGACGATGACGTTTATAATCTCTTTCCGCGAGTTGGTGACGGCAAGCCTTATCGCCCCGCCGAATACGCTGGTGGTATCTACATATATCGTTCGGGAATTTGAGCAGGGGAGCGTTTCTGTGGGAATGGCAATGGCGGTGCTTTGCGTGCTGTTCACGACTACGGCTTTGCTTATCCTGAATCGGTTTATCGACAGGCAGAAAGGGAGCTAATATGAATTTGAAAATCGCGGGCGGCTGCGGCGAGCATGGCAGGAATTGTTTCCTTGTAGAAAACGGTGAGAATACTTTTCTGGTGGACTGCGGGATAATGTCTGGCTCGGATGAGCCGTACCCGCACCTCACCTCGGAAGATATACGGCGCGTGAAGTATGTGTTCTTCACTCACTCCCACGCCGACCATACAGGAGCTTTGCCGTGGCTGTATGAGAACGGTTTTTGTGGGCAGATAATCGCTTCGGAGTGTACGCTGGAGCAGCTTCCGTTAACCGTCAAAAAAGCCATTCCGCTTGAGCGCTTGTGCTCCGGTAATTTGGGCAAGGTTGGCAGTATAGAGCTTGAGTACGGCAGAGCCGGTCATTGTGTCGGGAGCGTATGGTATCATTTCCACACAGAAGGCAGCTCTGCGTTTTTCTCAGGAGATTACACGGAAAACTCTACGGTATATTTCTGCGATAATATCCGTGGCAGAAGTGCAGATTTCGCAGTCCTTGACTGCGCTTACGGCAATGATGAAAGAAACTTCATAAAATGCAGCGAGGAGATTATATCAGCGGTGAAAGAACTGAAGAAGCTGTATAATACGCTGGTTTTTCCCGTTCCCAAGTATGGCAGAGGAACAGAGCTGCTGGAACTGTTTCGTGAAAACTTTCCGGAGTTCATCTGCTGCGGAGATGAGCATTTTTTAGAACAGCTTCAAGATATTCCGAATAAACAGTATTGGTATAAAAGTGCGGATTTTGCTGCGGTTGAATATGAGCCAAACCGTCGTTGTGATATACTGTTTCTGAGCGACCCGCAATTACGTTCCGTGAACTCAATGGCAATAGCCCAAAGAGTGATTAAAAACGGTGGATACGGCGTAATGACGGGCACGGTAGAAAGCGGTTCTTTCAGCGAGAAACTCATAAATACAGAAAGAATGAAGCTGCTTAGATACCCTGTTCATCAGAATTACAGGGAGTTTAAGGCGTTGGTTGAGCAGAATAATTTTCAGCGTGTCATTGCTTATCATTCGGTGGAGTTAATATGAGAAACTAGTCGCAGCTGATGATTATCAGCTAAATTTCCTCTTTACAAATCTATATTTTTATGCTATAATAAAATAGCATATATTTAACCCAAAAGGAGGAATTTATATGTTTTCATTAAAATCAGGCATTCGCAAAACCATATCCATAACCTTAGCAGCGGTTATGGCTACAACAATCTTCACAGGCTGCTCTAAGACGGAACCAAATCAGTCGGACAGTATTCCGGTATATACAAGCGTTACTAGCTCAATAACTGCACCGGTTGATACGCCCACCGATTCCAATGTCTTAACAGGAACTGATATCGGCTCAGGCATTCAGTTCAAGTATTGGTATGAAGCGCCTATTACCTTGAAGAAGCCTTCACTTGCCACCACACTGACTGATGCAATAACATTAACAGGTTCTCTGTTCCTTAGCGTGGACGATCTTCCTATCAGACAGGATGCAGATGGTAAACAGTATGTTATCTCCACAAACAGACAGCTCTGTTTAGAAGATGGTAAGATGTCGCTTACTGATATGCATGCATTTCTTAGAAACAGCGAGGGTTACAAGTATTACTTTGACATAACTGATAATGCATCTGAACTAGTCGACGCTTTCGGTGCGCTTGAATTGGCTTCGGGTATGGAACTCTCTGATTTGTCTTACGAAAGACGTACTGCTAAGGAAGATGCCCTTGACTCTATCAAGAGTGAGATTTCTTATGATGTATACATTAATAGTATTCCTACAGATATTACTTATGATGTAAACACAAAGCAGATCAACATTACAGCACTGCTTGAAAAATATGCTCTGGGTGAGTATTCAGTTGATACTAATGTTTTACGTTTGTTTACCGGATATGGCATTGTTGATATAAGCATTACCGGTAATGCAGATGCATATACTCTCAAGTATTCTACTGGTGAAGAGTATGCAACCTCAGTAGGTGAGGTCACTCTTTTAGCAGATGCTGTTCTTGTTTCTCTCGATGGTCTGCAGAAGTACCTTGGTTATCAGGTTGATGTATATGATTCGTTTATCAATATTGTAACTGATAACAAGGACATTATCACAACCACCACCCTCCTCGACAGCAGCGCAATTGAGGAATCGACATACAAGCCCACAGAACCCACCAAGCCCGAGGAAAAGCCCGCAGACACCACATCTAGCAGCTCTACTTCCTCAAGCACCACGAACGGCACGAACAGTTCTTCGAATAGTTCTTCGAACTCCAAGCCCACACAATCTAGCAGCTCAAGCAGCTCAACACCAAATCCCCTTGACCCATCTAGCAGCTCTTCGAGTAGCTCAAAACCTTCAACACCATCGGGTAGTTCTTCAAATAGTTCTTCGAACTCCAAACCTTACGTAATCAAAATACCCGACGGTTCAACCGGAGAATATTTCGACGTAAATGGCAATCCAATGCCCGATAACTTTGACCCCAGTAATGGAGGATACTACAATAAAAATGGTAACTACATTATGACTCCAGCAGAACATGAAGCGTACGAACGCCAAGCCCAAGAAATCGCTAACGACCCCGACTCATACTGGGGACAAACCGATCCTGACGAACTTCTCAAAATTTTAGGCATTCGTTAACAAAATATCAAAGAGGGAGACATGGTCTCCCTCTTGATTTTTCAATGCAAAACTCTCAGCCCTTTTGTCTGAGGGCTTTTTCATTTAGTCGAGAAAATAGGGATTTACACAAATGAATTATACACATAACCCAAATTGATACACCGTTTAGCAGCCGCACTTACAAGGGTTTGGGCATAAATCTTATGAAAAATCCTGTCGAAAATAGAATAATTTTCGAAAAATGTCAGATAATATTTCCCGACAGCGTAATAATCGCTTTAAATGAAAGCTATGGAGGAATAAAATATATGAAAGCAACAGGAATTGTCCGCAGGATTGACGACCTCGGACGTATTGTTATACCCAAGGAAATCAGAAGAACTATGCGTATCCGCGAGGGCGACCCCTCATTTATAACATTTATACAGGATTATCGCTTCTATAATGCGCTTCGCAGCGTGGAGGGGAGAATACATATCAAACCGAAAAGGAAAAGTAATTTATAAAATTAAGATACTCGGAAATCGAGCGATAACATTTGATTGTTCAACCGATTTTGCGGCACGGTACAATTGCACCACAGTTAGCTTTATATAACGGATTTGTGTCAGCATTGGATTAATATTAAAAGGGTTGCAAAAATCGACAATATATGTTATAATGAAACAGCGTTACTTTTGAAATTCAGAATTCAGGCAGTCGGCGTTGCGGGAAAAGACTCGCGGACTGTAATTCGTCTTGAAAAGGGGGAGCGTACTTAACAAAATCGACAATAAGCTGCTGCCGTCTGAGAGTTATGTGGTGGAAAGCCCGAACGCTTCGATGTCCGTTCGCGGAACGGTGTTCACGGTAAAAGTGTTCTATGATGACGAGGGGCTTTTGTCATACCGTTGTAGAGGTTGAAGAGGGCGTTGTCGAGTTTTCCGAAAAGGGCACGGATAACAAAGAAAAGAAGACGCTGAATGCGGGAGAAAAAGCCGAAGTCATATCCCTCGTTGACGAAGAATATGACGAAAAGCCGACCGAAAGCAGCACGGACAATCCTTCCAACGGTGGCAATTCTTCCGATAGCGACAATTCAAGCGGCACGGAAGAGGTGTTGACATTTGGCGATTATAAATACATCTATAATGCAACGCTCGGCGGAATTGAAATTAAACAATACAGCGGCAAAGACGAAAATGTGAATATTCCTGTAGAAATAGATGGCGCGAAAATTGTAAAAATCGGAAATGCTTCGTTTTCCCGTTGCGAAGCAACAAGCATTATCATTCCGGACAGTGTTACAGAAATAGGTGATCGTGCGTTTGAAAGCTGCGGCTCACTTACAAGCATTACAATTCCGGATAGTGTTAGAAAAATAGGTGAACTTGCATTTAAGGGTTGTAGTTTTAGTAGCGTAGAAATTCCGAACAGCGTAACAGAGATTGGATCGGGTGCGTTTGACCGCTGTTTCGAACTTATGAGCGTAAATATCCCGAATAGCATTACAGCAATAGAAAGCAGTACATTCATTTATTGTTCCAAGCTGTCAAATATTTCAATACCGGACAGTGTTACGGCAATAGGAGATAGAGCATTTGGGGGATGTGATGGATTTACGAGTATAACTATACCTGAAAGCGTTACTGAAATAGGTGCAGATGTATTTTCTAACTGCCAAGGACTCACAAGCATAACACTCCCCAATGGCATTACAAAAATTCCCGATGGCATGTTTAGCAATTGCCGGGAGCTTACAAGTATAACAATTCCGCCTAGTGTTACTGAAATAGGATATTCTGCTTTTAATGACTGCAGGAAACTTACAAATATTACAATCCCGAACGGCGTTACAAGGATAGGTAAAAATGCGTTCAGTGATTGCTATGGATTTACAAGCATAACAATCCCGAACAGTGTTACAGTAATAGGAGAAGCCGCATTTTTCAACTGCGATAATCTTGCAAGCGTAGTAATTCCTGACAGCGTGACTGAAATAGGAAGCTATGCGTTTTACGACTGCAAAAACATTTCAAGCATAGTAATTCCTGATAGCGTTACTAAAATAGGAGAATTTGCGTTCTATTCGTGCCAAGCAATTGTATACAAAGGCAAAACCTACACTCCGGACAATTTTTCTGAAATATATACGGAGTAAGCAGTAAATATTTCAGCCCGAGTGCATTTCGCGTTCGGGCTTTTGTGCTCAAATGAACAATTGTGTCTTTCCTTTAAATATATCTGCAATATAAATGATATAAGCAGCGGTTTTATTCTGAATATGTCTGATAATACTGCTGCTTTGCTGTTACGGCTCTCATTTCGCCCTTTCCACATCTGGGGTGCAGCAGCGAACAGCGTTTGCCACAGCCTGTGCAGACAAGCCCCGACAAGTATTCCTCAAGGGTAGGAGTGGAAGTGGGGGCGGGCTGGGATATGCTGATCCCCGCGCCAGAAATTTCGCTTATTGACGAGCCGTACTCGTCCGAGGTTACCGATGAGCCGATTTGTGTATTATTACATCTCTCGCTTTCGTCGGCAGTCTCGGAGAAGGTTTCACGAGAATTGTCGTGCGAATTCTCCGGATACTCCTGCTTGTCGGAAATGGTTTTGAAAACAGTTAACGAGGAGTACAGAACCACTGCGGCTGCCGCGCCTGCAGAAAAGCGGCAGAGTGCGTATTTTACTTCTCCGCCCGAAATAGCCGACGGAAATTTTTTAAATACCCCGACAAGATATTTTTCGTGAAGCAGCGTATGCAAAAGCATTATTCCAAGACACACATACGACAGAACATTGTGAATATTGAAAAGTAGCTCCCACGATATGTCCGAGTTAATGACGAACAATTCTTTTGCAATCAGCACGCCCGTCAAAATAACAATCGACATACATACGGTCAGCGCTATATCGGACGCTAGCAAAAACCTTTTTGATAATCCGGATTTTTCGTTCTTAAGCGATGAGAAAAGTCCCTTAATCATTGACCGATTGAGCACGATGTGTATTAAAAACAGAATACCAATTCCGATGCCGACGGTTTCGTGAAAAAAACTGCCCAATCCGTCCGCAAACATAAGCAGCACATACAAAATCAGAATTGTAACGTCAATAAAAACCTTGATGATATTTTTCTTCATAAGCTCTCCTGCTCATTAACTGTTGTCTTTGCATTTTGTAAATCAATATTCCTGATTGATAGCTTAATTATACAACCGAATTGCGAAAATTCAGTGATGAGAAAATTCAAAAAGGAAAAAATTATGGTGTAGACGTTCTCCATTGTACCGAGAGTGTTACACTTTTATCATAAATATATCATTGATGAATAGACGCCTTTATATGCTTAGACGAGGGCGTACACTGTCATAGACGTTGTATCTCTCTTGCGGGTATGATTATGGTTATTTCCGACCCGCTAAAGCGTAGGAGTATGTAGGTAAAGCCTATTTACGGAGTTCGATAGTATAAGCCCAATATTAGGGATGGTATTTGTAAAAATGCGCTTAGGCGCGGGCTATTCGCGTATGGTTCCGCAATACTATAACACGATTCACACCTGCTCCGATGCATTGCCGGTCGATTTCTATTATAGCAGTTCAATTAAAGCTTTTGACATCAAAATGAGAACGAATATAGGTGGCGAATTGACGCTTTTCGAAGGTAAAACTCTTATTGCATAAAACTGAAAACACCTCTCTGATAGACAGAGAGGCGTTTCTGATTAACATAAGTTCAAAATGTACACACTGTACTTCCGGAGTTACCGGATGATTTCGAAAAATTCTTATTTGAACTCGTAGTGTTATTTTACAGGGTAGTAAAACCTATGTTATTATTTTAACACTATTTTTTACACTTGTCAAGTACTTTTTTGAAAAAACTATTAATCATGATTTTTTGATACATTTTAGGAATAAGGGTTGACAAGATGCGTTAGAAATGATATTATAGAAATAAACAATGACATTTTGTTGATGACAAAAGGAGAGAATCATTATGGACTCATCATACTTTGCCGGACTCGACATTGGCACAAATTCCGTAGGCGCAGTACTAACTGATAAATCCTATCATGTGTTGAAATTCAAAGGAAATGCCATGTGCTGCTGGAATATTCCGGAGCCAGTTCTGGACGA
>JBJESC010000263.1:0-2682 GCA_051882615.1 Oscillospiraceae bacterium | reverse complement strand
ATAATTTCCTCCTTGAAATTAGATAGAATAAAATTTGTTTTACCCGCCGAAATCTTTTCGATGGGTGCCGGGGTTAAACCCTTAATGTCGACCTTAAGGATTTCAGCTTTTCAGCTGTCACATCTATTATATCGGACGGGCGAAATAAAACTTTAGCGTTTTTGGAAAAATTTTTTAAATTTTTTTTCGGAATTTTGTCAAACTGCTGCATAACGCGGTAAAAACGGCTTGCAATTGCCTTTGATTTGAGACAATATGATAAGGAAAGGAGTTGTTTTTATGAATAAACTGTTTATTACCGAACCGTTTCCGCCGAGAAGGAAAGCCGCGGCTTATGTGCGCGTGTCGCTGGAAACGGACAGGCTCTCGCATTCGCTTTCGGCTCAGGCGGAATACTACGGCAAGCTAATCAGCAGTAATCCCGATTGGGAATTTGTCGGAATATACGCCGACAGCTTCATCAGCGGCACGGAAACCTCGCGGCGGTCGGAATTCCGGCGGCTTATCTCCGACTGCGAAAACGGCAGGATTGACCTTGTTCTCTGCAAGTCGATAAGCCGTTTCGCCCGAAACACCGTTGACCTCTTGGAAACCGTTCGCCGACTGAAGGAGCTTGGAATTGAGGTGAGGTTTGAAAAGGAGAACATCAACTCCCTGTCCGAGGACGGCGAGCTGCTTCTGACTATCCTCGCGGGCTTCGCACAGGAGGAAAGCCGCTCCGTTTCCGATAACGTCAAATGGGGAATACGCAGGCGGTTTCAAGCGGGAACAGCCGCTATGCGGAACAAGTCGGTTTTCGGCTACCGATACGACGGGGAAAGATATATCGTACAAGAGGACGAAGCCGAAGCCGTGCGCCTTATCTTCAACGAATATGTAAAGGGCGTGCCTTTGCGTAAAATATCCGAGCATTTGCGGCAGAGCGGGGTTAAAACCACGCGCGGCTTTGACTTCTCGCACAATCAGATAAACTACATCGTCCGCAACGAGATTTACACAGGCAATATCGTATTGCAGAAAACGTTCGTCCGCGATTTCATCACCCACGCCAAGTCACCCAACCGCGGGGAGCTGCCGCAATACAGGCTGAACGGCTGTCACGAGGCGATAATCGGGGAGGACTTATTCGCAAAGGCTCGGGAGGAATCCCACCGCCGCGCAAAGTCAAGAACGGTCTACCCGCTTTCGGGGAAACTGATTTGCGGAATCTGCGGAAAGCCGTTCTCGCGCTTCTCCAACTACGGGAAATACGCTTGCTGGCGCTGTCGGAAATGCGCAAACGCACCGAAGCTCAAGGAGGACAGGTTGAATAAGCTTTTCGCCGTTGACGGTGAGACCGATTGGGATGTGTTAAAGGTCACCGTATATCAGCTCGGCGAACTGGACGTTGAATTCTATGATGGGAGAACAGAGAAATGGCAATACAAATAACGGAGCTGCCCGCAACCAAGCACCGCTTTACGGCTAACCCTATCGGGAGTGAAAAGCGCCGCCGCGCCGCCGCATACGCGCGGGTTTCAACCGACCACGCCGACCAGCTTACCAGCTATTCCGCACAGGTGGAATATTACAGGAGCTATATTCAGAGCCGCAGCGATCTGGATTTCGTCAACATTTACGCTGACGAGGGAATAACGGGCACTTCAACGGCTCACCGCAAGGGCTTCAAGCAGATGATTTCCGACGCGCTGGACGGGAAGATAGACCTTATCATCACGAAATCCGTTTCCCGCTTCGCCCGAAACACGGTAGACAGTCTGTCCACAATACGGCTGCTGAGAGAACACGGAGTGGAGTGCTATTTTGAAAAGGAGAGAATACGAACGTTCGACAGCAAGGGCGAGCTTCTGTTAACGATAATGTCGAGTATCGCTCAGGAGGAAGCGCGTTCTGTTTCGGAGAACTGCACATGGGGACAGCGGAAGCGTTTCGCCGAGGGGAAAGTGACCGTGCCGTTCTCGCGGTTTCTGGGGTACGACCGAGGAGAGAACGGCAGCCTTGTCGTAAACGAGGAGGAAGCCGAAACGGTGCGGAGAATATACGAATTGTTCCTGCGCGGGGAAACCCCATACGGAATAGCCAAGCTGCTGACCATGGACAGAATACCCACTCCCTCGGGAAAGGAAAAGTGGAGCAAGGAAACCGTTCGCAGTATTCTAACAAACGAAAAATATAAGGGCGACGCGCTTTTGCAGAAAGTATTCACGGTGGATTTTCTCACGAAGCGGAAGAAAATCAACGAGGGCGAAGTGCCGCAATACTACGTTGAGGGAAGTCACGAGGGAATAGTGTCCGCGGAGCTGTTTGAAGCGGTTCAGGTGGAATTCGACAGGCGAAGCAAGGAAATCGAAAGCAATTCGGAGGTTGTCCCGAAGCTTGTCTGCGGAGAATGCGGAGGACTTTTCGCCCGAAAGGTATGGCATTCCACCAACAAATTCCGTAAGGTGATATGGCGGTGCTGCCGTAAATCGGAGGGGTGCAGATGTCCTCATCTGTTGGAGGAGCAGATAAGGCTGATTATCGCCAAGGCGACAGCTAAGCGGCAGCTCGAAAGCGCGGAGAGTGCGGCAATCGAGCAAATTGTGGTTTTCGGCAAGGACAATATACTTGTGATTTTTAAGGACAGCGCGGAGATTAAGGTCGAAATCTGACGAAAAATCCGTCCAAAGTTTGGGCGAATAC
>JBJESC010000262.1:0-10846 GCA_051882615.1 Oscillospiraceae bacterium | reverse complement strand
ACGACTGCATCAACCTCTCCTGCTACTCCGATACTCCCGGTGAGTCCTTCCAGACCTACACCAACCCGAAGTTCAAGGACGAGGGCGGCTACTCCAAGATTGCAGAGTCCGTATTCGTTGGTGCGCTCTTTACATACGCAGGTCCTAACTACGTTCAGATTCTCAACCACCTCGGCAAGACCGACGAGGCTGCAAAGGCACAGGCTGAGATTGACAAGATGAAGAAGGCAATGATGAATTCCGCTTGGGACGGCGACTGGTTCCTCCGCGCTTATGACGCAGAGGGCAAGAAGATGGGCTCCAAGGAGTGCGAGGAAGGTCAGATCTTCATCGAGCCGCAGGGCTTCGCTATCATGTCCGACATCGACGCAGAGGCTTCCAAGAAGACGCTCAAGGCTATCGACGAGAGACTGAACACCAAGCACGGTCTTGTGCTCAACAACCCCGCGTTCACCAAGTACTACATTCAGTACGGTGAAATCTCCACCTATCCCGGCGGATACAAGGAGAACGCAGGTATCTTCACCCACAACAACGCATGGATTATCTGCGCCGCAGCGTATGCGGGCGAGGGCGACCAGGCGTTCAAGTACTACTCCGAGATTGCTCCCGCGTTCACCGAGGAGACCTCCGACATTCACAAGACCGAGCCGTATGTTTACGGTCAGATGATAGGCGGTAAGGACGCAGGCGCGGACATCGGACAGCCCGGCAAGAACTTCGGTCAGGGCAAGAACAGCTGGCTGACGGGTACAGCGGCTTGGAATATGGTTGCGATTTCCCAGTACATTCTCGGTATCGCACCCGACTTTGACGGTCTGAAGATTGATCCGTCCATTCCTCACGAGTGGGACGGAATGAAGGCTTCCCGTCAGTTCCGCGGCGCAACCTACAACATCGAGGTCAAGAACCCGAACCACGTTTGCAAGGGCGTTAAGAGCCTCGTTGTAGACGGCAAGGCGGTTGACGGAAACGTAATTCCTTCGTTCGGCGAGGGAACACACACCGTTGAGGTTACTCTCGGCTAATCACAAAGCAGTAAATACAGTTAATCCCCCGCTGAAAGGCGGGGGATTTCTGTATTCTGTTCCGATTAAACGGAATATCCTTTTTGTCTTACTACCGCTTCTATCTCGGAAACGTGCTTCTCGCACAGCTCCTCGGTGGAGGCTTCAACCATAATCCGCAAAAGCGGCTCTGTGCCCGACGGACGGACGAGCACTCTGCCGTTATCGCCTAGCGCTTCCTCCGCGGCTTTCACAGCCGTTTTGACGTCCTCGTCGTTCAGCACAACGCTCTTGTCGGTAACGCGCACGTTCTTCAGCAGCTGCGGGTAGGTGGTCATTCCCTTGCACAGCTCGGAGAGGGTGGCTTTCTTCGAGCACATAACCTGCATCAGCTTCAGCGCGGTGATAATGCCGTCGCCCGTGTTCGCGAACTTGCTGAATATGATGTGTCCGCTGTTCTCGCCGCCGAGGATATAGCCCTTTTCGTTCATACACTCGTAGACATACTTGTCGCCCACGGCGGTCTTTTCGTAATTTATCCCAAGACGGTCGAACGCCTTGTAAAGTCCCAGATTTGACATTACGGTGGTAACTACGGTGTTGTTTTCCAGCTTTCCGCGCTCCTTGAGGTAGCTGCCGTATATGTAGAGAATTTTGTCGCCGTCCACAACGTTTCCGTGCTCGTCAACCGCGAGGCATCTGTCCGCGTCTCCGTCAAACGCGAAGCCGCAGTCGAGCTGTTCCTCCTTAACGAGCGCCACAAGGTTCCCGATATGCGTAGAGCCGCAGTTGGTGTTGATGTTAAAGCCGTCGGGCTTGTTGCTGATAACGTAGGTTTTCGCTCCCAGCGCGTCAAACACCGACTTTGCAAGGGTGAACGCCGAGCCGTTAGCGCAGTCCAGACCTATCCTCTTTCCCTTGAACGAGTGTACCGCAAGCGAGATGAGGTAGCCGATATAGCGCTTTCGTCCCGCGGAGTAGTCCGAGGCTCTGCCTATCTTGTCGCCGTGAGCGAGGGGAAGCTCGGGGATTTCGCCGTCTATGTACTTCTCGATTTCCTCGAGAACCTCGTCCTCCATTTTCTCGCCGCGCGAGTTGAAGAGCTTAATTCCGTTGTCCGAGTAGGGGTTGTGGGAGGCGGAAATCATAATTCCGCAGTCGAAATCGTCCGTTCTCACCACATACGACACGGACGGAGTGGTGGTGACGTGGAGCAGATACACGTCCGCTCCCGAAGCGGTAAGCCCCGCTGTCAGCGCGTACTCGTACATATACGAGCTGCGGCGGGTATCCTTGCCGATAACCACGCGGCAGGGGTGCTCCTTGCCGTAGTATCTGCCGATGAAGCGTCCGATTTTGAAGGCGTGTTCAACCGTGAGGTTTACGTTGGCTTCCCCGCGAAAGCCGTCTGTTCCGAAATATTTAGGCATAAGAAGGTCCTCTTTCCGTTATTCTTACAGGGGTACGGAATATAAATATTCCGCATATACACCTAATTATAACACATTGTCACAGTATTGTCAATCGGGGTAAGAAAATCCCCCGAGAGGGCGGTCGTGAGCGCGTTTCAATCTTGGGGGAGGGGCTCCCCTCACAGGTACAACGCAACACGCCGCACCCCGTTTGGGGGCTTCGGGGGCAGAGCCCACGAGCGGGGTTAGCGGGGCGAAGCCCCGCGTTTCTCCCCCTTCCCCTTGGGGGAAGGGGGTAGGGGGAAGCCTCTCATGGAAAATGAAAAACAGCGAGTTTACCAAGGCATATAGAAAAGCATGAGGGGGCTTCGGGGGCAAAGCCCCCAAAAAGGGCGGATTGCGGCGGGAAAATCCCCTCTTGACGATATGATAAAAATGTGGTATAATAACTGTATAGGTGTTTAATACTGATTTTAGGGGGTTAAACAATGTCTGACATATCATTAAATCCGTTTGACGATGCGGAAGAAATCGCCAAGAAATCAATGGTTCTGTTTTTCCTCATCGACTGCTCGGGCAGTATGGCGGGAAGCAAAATCGGCACTATAAACTCCGTTATGGAGGAGCTTATTCCCGAAATTCAGGGAATAGGCGGCGCGGACGCGGATATTAAAATCGCGGTTCTGAAGTTCTCTGGCGGCTGCGAGTGGATGTACAGCGAGCCTGTCTCGGTTGACGAGTTCGAGTGGCTGCCGATTGACGCGGAGAACGTCACCGACCTTGGCAGCGCGTTCTCGGAGCTGTCGGCAAAGCTGTCGCGCAATTCGTTTATGAACAGCCCGTCGCTGTCGTTCGCTCCCGTAATGATTCTGATGTCGGACGGCTATCCCACCGACAACTTTGAAAAGGGACTGGACGAGCTTCGCCGCAACCGCTGGTACGCCGCAGGAATCAAGGCGGCTGTCGCAATCGGCGAGGACGCGGATTACGATATTCTCACGAGCTTTACGGGCAACCCCGACAGCGTGGTTACCGCGCATAACGGCGAGGCGCTTGCAAAGCTGGTTAAGTTCGTAGCGGTAACTTCCTCGCAGATAGGAAGCCGCAGCGTTCGCCTTGCGGAAACCGAGGAGGACTTCCGCACCAAGCAGGAGAGTGCGGCAGAGCAAATCCGCGAGTTCGCGGACAGCGCGGAAATCACCGCAGACATTGAAGAGGGCTGGTAATACAGATAAAGCCCCGCAATCTTAGTTTCAAGGGGGAAAATTATGTTCACAGGCTACGCTCTGTCTGTGCGGGGAGCGTCACACGAGGAGGATAACACCCCTTGTCAGGACAGCGCGCGTTTCTTTATAGGGAACGACTTCGCAGTGGCGGCGGTGTCCGACGGACACGGAAGCGAAAAGCACTTCCGCTCAGCCTCGGGCAGCGAGATGGCAACGCGGGTTGCAATCCGCTCAATCTGCGATTTTCACGAGCGAAATCACGGTCTGGACGGGATTTTCACCAAGGACTGCGATGAAACCGCCCGCAGAATTGCCGCAAACATAATCTGCGGCTGGAACAGCGAAATCGCTGCGCACCTTTCCCTGCTCCCGCTCAATGACAGCGAGAAGGCTATCTGCAATAAATACGGCGGGATTTCGGGGGAGATAATCTACGGAGCAACGCTGATTATCGGAGTAGTGACGCGCCGCGTCTGCTTCGGACTTCAAATCGGGGACGGCAGCTTCTGCGCGAACACCGCAAGGGACGGAATGATATTCCCCGTACCCGAGGACGCAAAGCTGGTGGGAAACCAGACAACCTCGCTGTGCGATAACGACGCAATCGGAAACTTCCGACACTTCTGCTACGAGGGGAAACTGTCGGGGATAATGCTTTCAAGCGACGGACTTATAAACTCGTTCCGAAACGAGGAGGATTTTCTGAAATTCGGGCGCAGAGTGCTGGATTCGGTAGACGACGGCACGGCTTCAAAGCTCGGCGAACACCTGAAAATCCGCTCGCGGACAGGCAGCCGCGATGATATATCCGTTGCGGCAATCACCGTTCACTGATACATAGACGTTTTAACGAAAGGAAAACCAATGGCTAATAATATCATAATCGACCAAAAGCTTACCAACGCGAAGCTCAGAACCCTGCTCGGAACAAGAATGACGCTCGGCACGGCAACCGAAAAGGACGTCAAGAAAATTCAGGCTAACCTTGAGGAGATTGTTGTGGAGATTGTTGAGAATGCAAGCTTCCTTGTTCCCGCGGAAATCCCCTGCGAGCCGGTGAAGCAAAAGGACGGAACGCTTGCCGTTCCCAGCAACACCGAAATCTCGTTCGTAATTTTCTCCACGGGCGAAAATCAGAAGTACATTCCGATTTTCTCCGACACCGAGGAGTTCAATAAGTGGGACAAGTCCGAGAAAATCCACGCATTCACGATTGACTTCACGCACATGGTTTCGCTTCTCGAGCAGTCGGGCGGCACGGAGGGACTTGTGCTCAACCCGTATTCCGACAATATGATGATGAACCGCAACGTGGTTCTCAAGTGGCGCGAGCAGTTCCAGATTATGAAAAACGGAAGCGCAAGCCACGCAATCTCCATAGACAAGGCAAACGAGGTTTACAACCTCAACCCCTATCCGTTCCAGCTGATGAACACGCTGTGCGAGGCGGCGCGGAGCAACGCCGACATCAAGCAGATGTGGCTGCGCGGAATTAACCTCAACAACGAGGACAGCTACCTGCTGGTGGTTGACTACGCGGGCGACCGCAAGAAGAACTTCGACGCGCTGGGAGAAGCCGCGAAGAAGTTCCTCGGCGACAAGCCGCTGCACATCGTGCCATTTGACGACGGTTTCGGCGGCAAGGCGGTACAGGGCGCAAACCCCATCTACACCAAGGACTAATTAATGCCCGTTTTGTGCAAGATGTACAAAAGAGCAGGCGGAATTTGTGATTTAATTTTAGTAGACTTTTTTCAACCAATGTGATATAATGTTAAAAAGGGCTATTGTGCTTTAAGACAGATTTTTGTTTTAATCCGTGCTAATTGGAGGGAAATATTATGGCAAAGAAAAAGCTGTTTGGAAATAACATAAAGCCGTCCTGCAAATACTGCGAGTTTGGCACTCAGGGCGAGGGAGATAAGATTACTTGCAGCAAGTTCGGCGAGGTTAAGGCGTATGACTCCTGCAAGAAGTTTGCCTACAATCCCTTAAAGCGTATTCCCAAGAAGGAACTGTCGCTTGCTAAGTCGGCTGTAAACGATATTGATTTCTGATAATCAGCAATAACACAATAAATCTGCGCCCTGCCAAAAGCGGGGCGTTGTTTTTGCGGAGGAATAATGAACGTAATCGAGGATATTCTCGCAATAGAAAACGAGTGCTTCGACCGACCGTGGACGTATGAAACGCTGAGTTTTGAAATCCACAGTCCGCTCTGCGCGCTCGCTTACGAGGAGCGGGAGAGGAAAATCGCCTGCTACGCGCTGGGGCGTGTAGTCGCGGACGAGGGCGAGCTGCTTCGGCTCGGCACTTCCCCGCAGTACCGCAGACAGGGGCTTGCGGAAAAGTCGCTTTTGGCGCTTCTCGACAAAATGCGCGAGGCGGGTGGCGAGAAGTGCTTTCTGGAGGTGAGAAGCCGCAACACTCCCGCAATCGCGCTCTACGAGAAGTGCGGCTTTAAGCGCGTGGGACTGCGGAAAAAGTACTACGGGGACGATGACGCAGCCGTAATGGAAGCCGAACTGTAACGCGCTCCCCCCAAGCCTAAAATTTTATTGACAAAGCGGGAGATTTGTGATAAAATATAAGATAGGTTAGTTTATCCGATAACGCATATCCGGGAGGTGTTGTTATGGTCTGCGGACGCTGCGGGAAAACCTTTGACGAAACAAAGCAGGACTACTGCGGCTATTGCAGAACCGTCCACACCGAACGCGGCGAGGCTATCCGCGACCTTAAAGGAATGCTCCGTTATATCGCGGACAGGTTCGGAGCGGAAACGCTGCTCAATCTGCGAAAAACGGACGCAATTTTCTCGGACATCTTTCCCAAAGAAAACGCTGCTCGCCGACTGTGCTATGTCGCGCTGTACGATGGCTGCGCGAAGAAGCTGTACGCCGTTCGCGGAAAGCCGTTCGAGGTGCGCTGCGCCGCCGCTGCGGGGTGTATCAAGTCGCTGCGCGATGAAATCGGGCTGAAAGGAAGAATCGCCGCCGAAGCGGTGGAAGCCGTAGGCTGTGCGGTGGGGTGCGAGATTTCGTTCAAGAAGTCGGACGTTCTTCCCGCCTCGGAAACCGAGAGCAAGAAGAACATTACGGACGCTCAGGAGCAGTACTCGCTCGGCAGACATTTCGACCGAATTAACGAGTACGAAAAAGCGATATACTGGTTTGAGTGCGCCGCGCTTCAGGATTGCGGCGAGGCTCAGTATTATATGGGAAGCTACCGTCTGGAGGGGCGCGGAGGAATACAGGACGTAGCCGCCGCCCGCGAGTGGTTTATCCGCGCCGCCGAGCACGGAGTAGCACAGGCGGAGTATATGACGGGCTACTTCTACGCAGAGGGAATTGCTTGTCCGCTCGACGAGGACAAAGCGTTCGAGCTGTTTTACAGCGCGGCGAAGAAGGGCTGTCCCGACGCGGCGAATATGATTGCGCTCTGCTACGAAAACGGAGTTCACACCAAGCAAAGCGACGAGCTTGCCCGCAAGTGGCGCAAATACGCGCAGAACGTCAAGGCAGAACCTCTCCCCGACGAGGCGGAAGCCCCCGAGCCTATGCCCGACGACGGAGAAGCGCTCTACCAGAGCGCACGCCGCTGTCTGGCGGAAAAGAACTACGAGGGCGCGGCAATGTTCTACAAGCAAGCCGCCGAGATGGGCCACGCGAAAGCGCAGTGCTCCTACGGAAAATGCCTGTACACGGGAAGCGGCACTCCGAAAGATCCCGCCGAGGCATTCCGCTGGTTTAAGCTGGCGGCTGACGCTAACCTCAACATAGCGCAGTACAACCTCGGAATTATGTACCTCAAAGGAGTATACGTCCCCAAGGACACCGACCAGGCAAGGAAGTATTTCACGCTCGCCGCCGAAAACGGTCACGAGGAAGCGGAAAAGATAATCAAAAAGCTGGGTAAAAACTAAAGCCCTTATTATACAGGAGGATTTGCAATGAACGCAGCAGTTATTCTCACCAAGTGCAAGGAAAATCATCAGCTGTTCGGAATACGCACCGAGCAGCGCGAGGACGGCGCGTGGTACGCAACGTGGGCATTCAAGGTGTCCGAGCATACCGCAGGCCGCGAGAAGTTCGGCGATACCGAGATTTCGGGCAACGTGTACGTTACGACCGAATACCCCTCCTGCCCGCACTGCGGAGCAAAGGGCTTCTTCCAATGCAGCGAGTGCGGCAAGACCACCTGCTGGAACGGCGAGAACGAAACCGTCTGCGAGTGGTGCGGAAACGCAGCCGAAACCTCTGCCGAGGAGAGCTTTGAGTCACTCACGGGCGGCGGCTTCTGATTATCCGCACAACATCTGAATTATACAAGGAAATGGGGTTTGGCTTATGCTGAAAATCGGCGATAAAGTCCCGCTCGAGCTTGGCGGGAGCGCTGAAATAACCGACATTCTCGGTTCGGGAGGACAGGGCACGGTCTACCGTGCGACATACTCGGGAAAGGATTACGCCCTGAAAATCTACTTCCCCAACAAGCTGAAAAGCCCCGAAATTTTCCGCGAAAATCTTCGAAAGCTCACCGAGGATAAGTTTGAAAACGGCGCGTTCCTTATGCCCAGAATGCTCACGGCGCAGACGGACGAGGGCTTCGGGTTTCTTATGGACCTTATTCCGCCCGAGTACAAGCCGTTCTCCGATGTGCTGAATGCGAAAGTGAAGCTGTCGGGACTGTATTCCGTGGTGAACTCCGCAATTCGGATAACCTCGGCTTTCCGCGAGCTTCACAACAGCGGCAAGAGCTATCAGGATTTGAACGACGGCGGCTTCTTCATTCGCCCCACGGACGGAGACGTGCTTATCTGCGACTGCGACAATATCGCGGCATACGGCGAGCACCTCGGAATTGCGGGAAAGCCGGGATATATGGCTCCCGAAATCGTGCGCGGCGAGAAAGCGCCCGATAAGTACACGGACAGATACTCCCTCGCGGTGGTGCTGTTCCGACTGCTGCTGCGCGGCGACCCGCTGGAGGGCGGGCGCGTCCTGAAGAGCGTGTGCCTCACCGAGGAAGCGGAGCGCAGACACTACGGCTACGAGCCGATTTTCGTATACGATCCCGCGGACGACTCCAATCGTCCCGTGCGCGGCGTTCACAACAACATAATCAAGTTCTGGAAGATAATGCCCGACTATATCCGCGAAGCGTTCGAGTTCTCGTTTACGGTAGGACTGCGCGAGCCGAGCAAGCGACTTATTGAGAAGCAGTGGCTCGACCTGCTGAAAAGAATGCGCGGCGACATCACCGCCTGCACCTGCGGAATACAGAATTTCCTGCCCGCTGTGGATATAGACGACGAGGGCAAGCTGATTTGCCCGTGCGGAGCACACTATTCAAAGCCGCTCACGCTTGCGGGGGAGAAGTTCTCCACGCTGCTGTTTGACGGAGCGAAGCTGTTTGACGACAATACGGCGATTGAAGCCGAGGTAGTCCGCAACAAGAAGAACCCCGCGCTGTGGGGACTGAAAAACCGCAGCGAAAACACTTGGAAATGCGTTCTCCCCAACGGCGAGGAAAAGGAAATCGCTCCCGACAGCGCCGCGCCGATTTTCAAGGGAACAAAGCTTGAAATCGGCGAGAAGAAATACGAAATTACGGATTAACAGAAGCACCGCACAGAGCCTTGTGCGGTGTTTTAGGCTGTCGGAAAAACTATTTTGCTTAAAGCGCAAGCCCCGCAAAGGGGGCTTGGGGAGATCTCCCCCTGTGGGGGAGGTGTCACGAAGTGACAGAGGGGTTGACCGACAGACCTTGCCCCCAAAACAGGCGCAGGGGGCGAAGCCCCCGCTCCTACACTCTCCCCCTCCCCTTCGGGGGTGTGGGCACATCTCACAGAAAAAAACATTTTCAACATACCAACCAAACAAAATATTAGGAGATTATATGGAACTTGCGATAAGAAAAGCCGAGGAGCGCGACATTCCGCGCGTTGTGGAACTGCTCTACCAAGTACACGATGTCCACGCGCAAAAGCGCCCCGACCTGTTCACGATAGGCGCGAAAAAGTACACCGAAGCGGAGCTGCGCGAAATCTTCGCCGACAGCGAGCGTCCCGTATTCGTTGCGGAGAACGAGGGCGTTGTAATGGGCTATGCGTTCTGCATATTTCAGCGGCACACGGCGCTCAATACCCCGAATTACACCACGCTCTACATCGACGACCTGTGCGTTGACAAGCAAGCGAGAGGCAGGCACATCGGAAGAACGCTCTACGAATACGTCCTCGACTTTGCGAAAAAGAGCGGCTGCTATAACGTAACCCTCAACGTGTGGAGCTGCAACGAGAGCGCAATGAAGTTTTATCAGTCCCTCGGAATGAGCGTTCAGAAGCTCGGAATGGAGCAGATACTCTGAACACCGCTTGATTTTTTCCTTTTGATGTGTTATAATGAAAACAAAAAGGGTGGTTTCCGTGGAAGAAGAGCAGACATTATACGGCACTCGCGAGGAGAAGCTGGAAATAATCAGGCAGTTACGCCTGATTGACGATACGTTTATGACCAAGGTTTTTGAGGATAAGGCTTGCGCGGAGCTTCTGCTGCGTGTTATTCTCAATCGTGATGATTTGACCGTGGTTAAGGTAGTCACGCAGTTTGAAATCAAAAATCTTCAGGGACGTTCGTCGCGGCTGGACATCTATGCGGTGGACAAGAACGGCAAGCACTACGACGTGGAGGTTCAGCGCGACAATGACGGCGCAGAACCCCGACGCGCGAGATACAACAGCAGCCTGCTGGACGCAAACGCGCTTAATGCAGGCGAGGAAGTGGGCGCTCTGCCCGAAACCTACGTTATATTCATTACGGAACACGATGTGCTGAAGGGCGGAAAGCCGATTTACACCATCAACCGAACGATTGACGAGCTGGACAAATCAATATTCGGCGACGGTTCGCACATAATATATGTGAATGCCGAAATCCGCAGCGAGACTATGTTGGGAAAGCTGATGCAGGACTTTTACTGCACCGACCCGCACAAGATGAACCACAAGGCATTGTCCGAGAGGACAAAGTATTTCAAAGAGACAAAGGAGGGTTTTAGTACTATGTGCAAGCTTATGGAAGATTACTGCGCGAAATATGAAAAGCGCGGCGAAGCAAGAGGCGAAAAGAGAGGCAAAGAAATAGGCGAAAAGAGAGGCAAAGAAATAGGCGAAGCAAGAGGCAAAGAAATAGGCAAG
>JBJESC010000261.1:0-10879 GCA_051882615.1 Oscillospiraceae bacterium | reverse complement strand
TATCCGTGCCTGCGTTATCGTCCAGCCAGATTCTGTCGCCGCAATGCTCGCAGGTTGTGGTTTCGCTGAAATAGCAATCCTCGCACAGGATTGAGCCGTCAAAGGCGTAGTAATCATCGGTGTCGATGGTCGCACCGCAGCATGAGCATACCTGAGATGTGGTGGCTTCTCTCTTTTCCATTGTGTTTTCCTCCTGAATCAATATTCTTCTGCCAAAAGCATTGTTGAGTGGGTTTCGTCGTCAATGACGAAGATTTTCGCCGTAATGGGGTTGTCGATTGGGAACAGGTACTCCTTGCGGTATTCGGGCTGTTCCTGCTCGTGAATGATTTTCTGCTTGCCGTTCTCGTCCGACAAGAGAAAAACCTGGAGGTAGTCCTTTTCGGCTACCTCCATTGAATCAATAAGTCCCCAGAGAATAATTTGCGTCAGCAGCGGGACTTTACTGTTGACGCCGCGGGTGGAATAGCGTGGGTTGTTGAACATAGCGTTCCCTCCTAAAAAGTCAGCCCCTGAACCGAAAAAGCTCAGGGGCGAGTTCTATAATCCGATAATTAATCGGGTAGCCTATATAGCTACATTTTGATAATATATAATTGAAAATATTTACTTTTCGGTAATGTAGTCACTTCGAAATTCTATCGTAATACTCCTCAAGCTTTTTATCGCAAATATCCGAAATGTCCGATTTTTCCTCATCGGTCAATGCTTTCCAAACGGTTGGCTCAACCTCGATTATACCGAGCGTTTTTGTGTGACGGAACATTTGCATATCTTCAAAACGTTTGAAAGGATTTGCGAGAATATTACGCTCGGCATCTTTATCGGTGTAACCACCTTTTGCGAAAATGCTGTTCGACTTTTCCACAACAAGCCCTCTGCTACGCCTGTCCTCATAAAATTCTCTGAAATACGCAACGATATCACTTAATTTAATTTGTCCTTTTCCATTGGCGTTTTTCATCACCGCTTTTATCAAAACGGGCTTATACGAATAGCTCATATCCATCTGCCGCACCATTTCCATAAACAACTGTTTGCGGTTGTCGTCATTGATCAAACGCCAGCCGAATTTTTCTGCCGTCTTTTCAAGAGTGTCTTCCGTGAAATATTTGAACGTCCTATGCTCGCTCATTGGAACAACAAGGTCGGGAATTATTTCGCCCTCGCGTATATATCTTTCAACCGTTTCAGAAGCGGCGTCAACCCTGCGTACAAACTCCATCTGCGAAATCATTCCCTCGGCTTCTTCCTGCCAGTTGAACACGTCAACCACCTCGTAATCCATCACGCTTACAGGAAAATCAACGATTGCCTCGGGCTTCTCGCCTTTTGCATACAGTTCTTCATCAATCGCTCTTTGCTGCACTGTTCCCAAAACCAGTTTTCCCGGCTTGTAGTCACTGAGTTTGAACAAACGGTGCATTGAATACGGCATATTGTATTGGCTAGCGTTGTCAACAAAATCAAATACCAGCAAGCATTCCTTACCCTCGGCAAGCCTCATTCCTCTGCCAAGCTGTTGGGTGTAGAGAACCTTTGACATTGTCGGACGTGCCATAAAGAGTACCTCGGTTTCGGGGCAGTCCCACCCCTCGTTAAGCAAGTCACAGGCGCACAGCGCTTTTATTTCACCCTTCTGAAATTTGGCAAGATACTCCTTACGTTCGGACGCCTTCATAGTGCCCGACACCGCACTTGCGTTTACCCCGCGCTCCCGTATCATTTCGGCAATCTGCTCGGCGTGCTTAATGCTTGCACAAAAAATAACAGTACGTTTCGTGCTTACATATTCCATAAATGTATCGACAATCAGCTTGTTTCTCTCAGGAACAAAAATCTTGCTTTCAAGGTCGCGGATATTGTACTGAACGCTGTTAAAACGAACCTTTGTCAAATCAATATTTGTGTGAATTCTTATGCAACGCACAGGAACAAGTTCCCCTATTTCAACTGCGGTTTTGATATCGAGTTTGTGCGCGGTGTTTTTAAAAATATCGAGAATGTTTTTGTCATCTGCTCGTTCGGGGGTTGCGGTCAAGCCAAGCGTAAACTCGGGCTTGAAATACGAAAGAACTTTCTGATATGTATCAGCAGACGCGTGGTGTGCCTCATCTATGATGAGATAACCAAAATCCGTTTCACGAAACAGCTCAAGGTGAGATACAACGCTTTGTATGCTTCCGCAGACAACAAACGCGTTCGGCTCTTTTACACCGTCCGTGAATTTACCGACCGAAACCTCGCTCCAAAGCATCTTGAACGTTTGGTACGCCTGCTCAACCAGCTCGTGCGTGTGTGCAAGAAACAGTGCTCTTTTGCCCACACGTTTTGCATCGGACACGGCGGTTACGGTCTTTCCCGTGCCTGTCGCGTGGTACAGCAGAGCTATGGTTTCGTGATTTCCACGCATTTCTTCGAGAGCCGCAAGAGCCTGTTTCTGGTGTTCTTTCAGCTCCAACTCACTGCCGTCAAGCGACTTTCCGCACTGTTCGGGAAGATAATCAGCCGCCTCGCGAAAAGACGGGCATGTTCCCACAAACAAGCGCAGCTCATCCTTAACCCTGTCCGGCTGTTGCTGCATTTGCCGTACTGCCCAACGATAAACGTCCCAGCCGAGATGAACCATACTGTTCTGCTTGAGCAAATCATCGCAGAACTTATTCTCGGAAACTAGTTTCGGGTTGTGCGAAGCCTCGTCATCAATCTCAATCGCAATCTTCCGAAAGCCGTTTTCAAGGAAAAAATCAGCATAGCGGTCATTTTGATAAATATCATAAAAATGATACTGTGTATATAGGAAACTTGCCTTTTCCGCGCCAAATGTATCCGAAAACAATTCAATAAACAAATCCTCGGCGGCGCTTCCCGAAGCGGAATGATACTCGGTTTTTGCCATAATCACACCTTCTTATTCATCAACGCTTTCAAGGAAAATTCTCTGTTTGAAACCACCGCGCTTTTCCGCCTTTGCCGCCCTCACGCGCTCCAGTTCCTCAACCGAATACCCACGAGCTTCGGCAATAGCGTAAAGCACCTCAAGGACATCTGCCATCTCCTCGATGCTTTTGTCGGCTTGATACTCGGCACACTCCTCGTTGAGTTTACGGTCAAGTTCGGCAAGATAATCATCATTTTCAAGGACACGACAATGTGCAATCTTTCCGGATTTTTCGATTATCTCGGGGATTTTGTCACGAACGAGCTTGTTGTGAATTATCGTTGGCATTTTCATTCCTCCATCGCTGATTAGTTAACCTAATTATACCACAATTTCACAACTATGTCAATTTACTTTATTCATTTCTGTGAAATACAAAAACAGTCGGCGGAAAACAGAATCTCACCTTGACGCTTGAATTATTTTACATATTATAACTTTTCAGACTGTTCAAGTTCTTCCGCCAGAACACACTGCTTTACGGGATAACGGCTGTACACATATACCGTGCAATCGTTGTTAAGTAATCTTGCTCTGCCGACCGCCTGCTCCAGCTCGCTTTCTATGAAATATGTCTGTATTTTCTGCATAAACTCGTCGCTGAATGTCATCATATGAAACGAATATCCGTTACGGATTAACTCTCGTTGTGCAAGAGTATCTTTACTCACGCTTTTCCCAAGTGTTTCTGCTACAAGATGATATACAAATTCCGGCATATGCGGAGTTCCGATAACCACAAGATTCTGACCGGAAAATCCGTTAACGCCCAACGCCTTTCCGAAGTACATTTTTCTATCATTTGGCATATCTATATAACTCATAAATTTCTTGAATGTAATAAAATTGCAGTCACGGTGCTTATCAACAATTTCCCTGAATAATCTCGATGGGGCTTTTTCAAAGTAAAATCTGCTGAAGTTCTGAGAATGATTCTGAATAATCTTTCCGCGATACGCAGCCTCGGGCAGCTCGATGAATTTGCACTGCGGAAACAGTATACTGTGTATATCCTCCTCTGCCGTTGCAGAAAGCATTACACATTGCTTGTAAGTCTGGGGAAGATTTTTCTTGACGAGAAAATTCAGCATGTTTTCATTTGCATCGTAGTAGTATCTATCAGCCCGTAAAACGCCAATAATGCAGCTTTGTGCATTATCATCACAGAATTTTTTGATAAAATACCGACTTTCTTCACGGCTAATATATATCGGCTCGCTTGAAATAAACTTTGATTTTCCATCGCATTGGTTAAGGATATTTTTGATTTTGTTAAAGTACCTATTGTCTTCAAAACAAGCAATAGAGTTACTCAAAGCATTTACATCTGCATTTCTTATCTGAATCATAGTTGGAAAAATATCTTCATCTATCACTATTGTAGTATTAATAAGTGCTTGGTCTCCAAGAGTCATAAGCCTTGCATGTGTCATAAATACAATTCCTTCCAATGACAATGCCTCGTCAAGTCGTTTGAGGTAGTCTCGTATTTGGAGATTGTGCGGTGCAAGAGTTCTGAGATATTCACTCACCATTTCTTCTGTACCCAGGCTGCGAAGATTATTGATATGCTCCATTTCGTTGCTATCCAAATAATTATTCAGCTCATCCGTTGTTGGTGCAATAGTGACATTCATTCTCATAGAAAGTGCTCTGAAATACACCTCCTGCATAAGAACACTGTTCGGAAAAGCCATTATTACTTTATTCCCCACTTTTTTAATTGCCTTGAGTGCAGCAGTGGTTTTTCCTGAGCCGGTTTGTGTCTTGATAACCGTATTGCCATTACTTGTACAAACAGCGTTCTTAATTTCTAAATAAAGCCTCTTGTGAAGTTCGTCAAGGCTGATGTCATAAGTTTTTTCAGATATCTTTATAAACTCTGCAAGATCGTTTTTCATTGTCTGTATTGCTGTCTGTTTGTGTATGCAGCAGTTATCATAAGGACAGTAGCTAGCACATCTTGTTGGGGAATAACTATGATTTACGATGTATTTCATCTGGTAATACTTACGTTCAGGATTTCTATAAAAGTTGGAATAATTCTTTATTGTACTCATAAATTCATCTTGACCTTTATTCAGATAAATCATATTGGTGCAAAGACCAAACCACTCGTCATGTGGAAGCTTTCTCTTTCCCGAAACAAATTCATGGTACAATCTGCATCTCTCCGTCAACAATTGAGAATTATTGTGTTTTATATAAAATTCGCTGTTCTTGATATTTGATGAATTGATTATGGCAGGATTCATATTTTTATCAGAAAAAAATATGAATCCGATTGTATGTTCAGATTTGTTATTAAAACTATTGTCTTCAATTTTACCTCGATTTTGGTCCAAGACCATATTAATATATATGGGAGATGGACTAAAATCGGGGTAAATTTCCGGTGAAAAATCAATTAGAATATTATTTTTCATTATTACAATCTGAGTTTCTTTTTGGAGTGTATCCAAATAATTCTTCCAAGTATCTTTGCTTTTAAAATTCGCCATAGTCTGAGCTGAAATTGCCAATTCATCGAGGAAGAAGGATTCTTCACAATGCACCCTCACTTTGTTTCCGGGATAAAACATTCTGGCTAGGTCTTTGCACATTCTGTCCGATTCAGGAAACACATAGTACAGAAGATGAGTAATAAGTTTCATTAGTCTTACATCATAGACAGGCGAATTATAGAGGAAAATAAGTCTGTAGCTACTCCAATTAACAGAGCTTTTGGTTTCATAAGACATTACCACGGGGACATGGTACTCCTCCGCTCGTTTCAAAGCATTTTCATAAGACAAGGGACACCACCCTGAGCCTGTTTTCTTGTCACCATCAAAATCAAGTGCAAACAACTGCATCTGTTCCACATTTTCATTGCTGCGAATATTATTTTTGAATGTTGCAGGACAAAAAGAATATCCTGCTGAAATAGCGTCTGCTATCTGTTGAAGAGTAAGCTGACGCTTTGATTTACCAAGCTGTCGGCTTACTTCGGACGGTAAAATCTCTGATTTAGGTGTGTTTTTCAAACATGGACCACCTATGGATAAATAATATTGATTCATAATAACCTCCTGATTATGTTTACAGATAGGTTATAAGACTTGTATTATTTTACAAATTCAAATTTTAGTGCAAAGAAAACCCCTGTACCTTCCACAAGTTCAGGGGAAACAACAAGTTGTCTGCTGCATAAAGGCAACAGCTTTGGACACTGGTTTTCTCTCTCGGAAAAACAGTGCCATCCGCCTTATGCTTCGCCCTCGACAAAAGGAACATTTGCAGCATCACACAAGACGGTGAAATATCAACTAAAATCTCAATATAAATAATTTGAAGTTGACCGCAAAACAGGACGGACTTTGTCAGAAGCCGCTCGTGCATAACGTTGTCCGCTGCCCTGAAAAATGTGGTTACTATAACGTTCAAAACAGAATAAAAAAATAATGCCGGCAGTCAAACCGGCATTGATTTATTCTCAATATTTTCCATTATTCTTTCAACAACGTATTTTTTCTCATCCGCAGTAAGGTCTGAATTTTCCAATCTTCTGGCAATACACCGACAATAAGTCTTGTCAAAAATTTCCTGAATAGCCCTGAGCTCCTCGGGGGATTCGGGCATATGTAACTCAACCTGTATTGAAGAACGTTTTCTTGACATAGTTAATTACCTCCTATCTGAAGTAATAATATGTAATTGAAAATGTAAATTATTACCAGATTTGAATATGAAATTTTTTCTAATGAACCTAAGCAAACTATGCCTTACTGGAATAAAACAGAATTTATTATATATGAAATACATAAAAAGTGTAACAAAACATTGTTTATTATGGATATTGCTATTTTGTTACACTTATTTTATAATTTAGATATAGATATTAAATTATATATGGAGGAACTGTTATGGACAATCCGAATCAAAGACCTGCACAACCCAATAATCAATTTACAATTTTCGACGCCAATAAATTTCCGATTCATTTTGATGTTTCACTAAACCCAAACGGTACATACGAATATCTTGTTCCTCGTCCCGATGAAGCTTTTATAGATCAAACCAATCTCCAAAAGCCTGTCATTCGCTTTGCCAGAACACTCACTTTCACTTCTAACCCTCCGAGTGAAGTTGTAAACTCAGATGAGTACTACTGTACCGTTTATACCGACATCGATAACAAATACACGCTGTATAAAACGGATATACCTTCAAGATACGGAAACATCAGCAATTTAATTATACCCGTGTTCAATCCAATTTCAAATTGCATCAGCTATTCCCGTACCCTGCAAATTCAGAATGCACCACATTCTGATTTCAATCCGTTAGATATAATTGAAAAAGCTAATGCCAATCAACCTAAGACGCAAAACAATACTGATAACACACCCTTCACAAAACAAGACGGTTCATCAGCCGAACAGGAAAACCCGAAAAATACGAATACCGAAATCAATCCCTCGAATAGTATTGAACTATGCTTTTCAGGAACGTCATTTAAGTACGGCAGTTACTGTATCAGCAAGGGACAAATGTGCATAATGACATTTTCTTCTGAACCCGGCAGCACAGAACCTATAACCCATTGCGAACCGTTTACGAATTTCTGCGTTATTCCGCAAAGCATTGACTGCATAATAAACCGTGACGGAATGGTTGAAAAAGAACTTCGTCTAACCATATTTATGAGCCAAAGCGTTTTTAATACGATAACCGTGAAGCCCAACAAAACCGAGCAATTGATAAAAGAGATTCAGAAAATCTATCCTCAGGCTTGCCTGGAGCCGTTTGTAAGAGGGGCAAACAAACACCTCTCAGCGTTTATTTCAAAAATGCTTGTCGATTCGCCGACCAAATATAAGTTCAAAAAGCCCGGCTGGAATTCTTACAATTTTTTAATCGATCAAAGGAAAATATTCTACTGCAACGATGCTATGACGCAAAACGCTGTGTTCAGTACCGAGACAGGAAAGAAGCTTGAATTCTCTAAATCAATCCCACAATACCAAGCGTTCTATCATGCCGTAAAAATGCTTACTTTGGGAAAAATGACCAAGACGCTTCCGTTGTTTTTGTTTGCTCATATCGGTGTAATGTTCAGCATTTTTGAAGAGGCAGGATACGCACCTAATTTTCTCTTGAACATTGTCGGCAAAACGGGAAGCCTGAAAACCTCAGTTAGCAAGGTTTTCTTCAAGCTGTTAAAGGACAATCAAAACGACATTACCTCAAACTTTAACGACACCGCAACCGCAATGGAAATCAAAATGGGAAATACCTTTGACGAGGTTCTACTTGTCGATGATTTCCGACCTTCGTCTAACAAAACCGAAACCGCTCGTATGAGAAATTCTCTTGAAAAGCTCGTGCGGTATTTCGGAGACGGCGTGGGAAAAAGCAGAGGAAATCCGATGCTTACGCTCAACAAAGAGTTCAAACCGCACGGCGTATGCGCAATAACGGGAGAGTATCTGTATGGTGTTCCGTCCTCGCTGTTGAGAATGCTTATAGTTCACGTCAACGCAAATACCTTTAACAAAGAACTGTTGAAATTCTATCAGGATAATCCTCTCATTTTCCCCACTTATATTAGATTTTTCATCGATTATCTGCAAGCGAACTATTCTGCTCTTGTTAATCATATCAAAATAAGATTTCCCCTGCTTCGTGATGAATACAGAACACGTGGCTGGGAGGCAAGGCTTGTTGATACGGCGGCTTGGCTGGATATTACCGCAGAAATAATTTTCAAAAAATATGCTGTTGATACACACCTCACCTCTCCCAAAGATGCTGCACGTCAATATGAGCAGTGCAGATTTGCGATTTCCGAAGCGGTTAACCAAAGCAACGAGCTTGCTACCAACACATCGCCGGAAAAAATGTTCTTGCATGCAATGATAAAACAAATTCATAGCAACAAGCTGCTTATCGCAAACTGCAAAAACACTTACACGCAGACTCCCGAGCTGTACGCGGGTTTTCTCGACCACGAAAAAAAGCGGCTGTTCATCCGTCCGCTAAGGGCTTTTAATTCAATTCAGCAATACTGGGAAAAGATGGACATACGCTTTACCGCAACCGAAAAAGCCACACGACAGGCACTTCTGTTAAACGGATACATTCAGGGGCAGAGCGAAGATGACAAGGAAAATACCAGCTATGTTGTACGGCTCGACAACAACAAAGAAGTCAGAATGTTGGCATTTTATCTTGAAAAGCTGGAAAATGAATACGGGAAAATCCCCTGTTATAATGACAAAGACGATAATAGTGGCAGACATTCGGAAATGCGTGATCCTATCGTAATAAAAAAAATTTAAACGTTTTCTGAAAAATCTTAACGGAGAAGTCTTCGGAGAGTAGGCTGATAAGGTTTTGGAGGTTTAAGAATGAAAAAGTATAAATTGCTAGGCTCTGACGGAAAAGAATACCTTTCGGAAACACCGGGTGCTTTGGGCGGAAATAGTAAACAAAAAATTTACGGACGTCTTGATTGTCCGACTGCTCTTTCTTCTATCAAGCGATTTCCGGGAGTATACGAAAAATCCCGCGTCTTTTTTGCCGATGAAAAAACAGCTCTTGCAGCGGGATACCGCCCGTGTGGCAATTGTATGCGAAAACAATATCGAGAATACAAAGACAACCCTCAAAAATATCGTGAGAAATTTGGTTTATAACAAATTTTAGGGGCAACCATTTGGAGCGTTCACTTAGGGATTATTAAAAAAACGATTACTTAAGTGATGTCCTCAATCGGTAACAAAATAAATAACGACCACACAAGAGTAGGAATACCCTCGTGTGGTCGTTTCCTTAGCATAACATAGTCAAATCGTGTTTTTGCAGGTTTCTTTTTAACTTAATTTTACCAAGTTAAGGTGTTTCTTTAGTACGATTGATTATTCCAACTCTATCCGGTTCTCCATAAAGCTCAGTGGCGTAATGGTAGAGGTCAACCTCTACCCTTAAAATATGCTTTTGAGTCTTTTGTTTTGGTAGGAGTTCATACTTTATTTCCATTGAAAAGTCATGCACCTTTACTGCCTTTTAGTAATGTAATGATTATGTAAGACTATCATTTAAAATCTGCGTGATTTTTCCATTCAGAAAATGGAGTTTACCCTCTAATTCCCGAATTTTAATTTCAAGAATTTCTATTTGTGAAATCACATTATTCTGCTCTTCTATGTCAGGAACATTAAATGTGATTCCCTGAACTCTGTCAATTGATGCACGATACGAACGTGAGAACCCCATTTTTCTTCCTTCTGTTTCAAGGATATGAGCAAGGTAACGTGGATTGATCTCGGGTGTTTTACACCGTAATATACCGCAATGATCAGTAGGATAAAACTCAGATCCCTCCTGAATAAAGTTTGTCATCCAATCACCATCAATTCCCCAAAGAATCGAAGGAACTGAAAAGTCCGAAATCAGCAGCTCATCTATATATCCGAACGGCTCTATAACATTTGCACTGTAAACCGGTATATTTCCGTCAGGCACAAGCTGTTTATTGAGAACACGCTTACCTATAGAAATATCGAATTTATTCGGGTCAGCAAGACTTAGTCTATTCCGCCCGTTTATGTTATCCAACTTGGCGAACAGAGACTCAATATTTTGCTTATTATCTTCAACAGACATAAGAGTAGTCTCGTACTCGGAATCAATCTTTGTACACTCATCGATGATCTGTTGCTGAATATCTAAGGGTGGAACAGGAATCTTTATCGAACCTATCCTGTTTGAAAGATTATTTGAGTGCATCTTCTTGACAAAGTGAGATGCTAGTTGTATTCTTTTTTTGTGAGTTTGATTTCTTTATACCTTGCGGCTGCCCTCAGCCAATCCCTCGTCCCTTCTTTCCCGGACCCAGACGGGACATCCAAGGCATATCAGGAAATACTGGTTTTATCACAATAATGCCCCGGA
>JBJESC010000260.1:0-10881 GCA_051882615.1 Oscillospiraceae bacterium | reverse complement strand
AGTCAAGGTAATTCATAAAAATCTCACGGTCAAGTTCACGTCTGTTTTCAGGGATTGCAACTCCCTCGCGAGTGGCGATGTACTTGACATAGTTTCTGAGCTTCCCATGCGAGCCGGATTTTATATATCGGCTGGTGACAATTATTTTAGGCATTGATAACCCTCCTTGCTGAAAAAACTCCTCTGCAATAACAGAGGAGAAATGGTTATATGTAATGGTCAACGTAAGATAACTATTTATTATCGGAGGTTGACATTATGAATGGTATAGTATTAGTATGTGATCGTGTGGACAATCGCAATAATGTTGATATTTTTACAACGAATTTGGAATTCACATCTAATAGGTATTTTGATGCCCTTTACAATGCAGCAGCAGAATTGACCGACAATGTGACAGTATATTCATCGCCAGTTGAATTAGAAAAAAACATTCACAAGCACACAAATGATGCAATATTTACCGCCATATGGTCAGGAGAACTTTCAAGAAATCGCAAGTCTATTCTGCCAGCAATCTGCGAAGCAAATAATCTGTTATATGTTGGGGCTGATACTTATGTTCAGAGCATTTCACAAGACAAAGAATTGAGTAAAATACACGCACAACAATTTGGTATGAGAAGCCCCAGAGGCGTTCGAATATCTTGTGAACAAGACATAAATTTGCTGTACAGATTAAAGTTGCCTGTGGTTGTAAAGCCTAACTTTGAGGGGAGTTCCATCGGAATATCTGACAATAGTTTAAAATATACACACGAAGAAGCAGCCCAGTTAACAAGAAAACTGCTTCCAAAGTATAAATGCGTTCTGGTCGAGGAATACATCGGAGGAACAGAAGTTGCTATTTGTATTTCTGGCTCCTTTCAGCATATTTCATTATGCGAAGTTGTGGCTTTAGAAATTGACGGAAAACTTGTTTCCGACAGAATATGGGGATATGAAAGTAAAAAATGCTCAAAAGCCGTGGTAGATCGAAAAGTAATAACCAATACTGTACCAAAGACAATACTTAATACAGCACAGACTATATTTAAATCTCTGGGAAAAGTTGACTATATGCGTATTGATGGTAAAATACTTGATGATGAATTCTATTTAATAGAATATACGCCCGATTGCAGCCTTCACCCGGACTGTTTTATGCGTAAATCTTTTGAGCATAACAATAAAAGCTATTCTGAAATGCTGTCAGAATTTATTGAAAACGCAAAAATAAACCTAAATAAAGTCGGTTTCCCAAAAACTTAACATTGTTACGTGCCACGGCAGTTTAACTAAAAAAGCCTCACATTCATCCTTGGGCTCTCTTCCAGATAATCTTGTATTAAGCGAAGAACAATGTTCGCGATAATCATATGCATTGACATAATAATTATTTGATTTTTCCGGATCTGTTCCTTTTAGAAAAACAGAGAGATTATAGCATATAATAGCAAAAAGGTGCTTATCAACCAACTTGTCTAATTCTTTTTCCACTAAAGATATGCGAGCTAGTAATTCGGGCAATTGGTTGGTTTCATAATAGTAGATCATTTGATTGTTATATATCGCCAAATTAGAGAAGATACCATTTGAACACATTACGGCTTTATTTAGTAAATTCTCTACGGAAGGATCAAACTTCTGGCTTAATATTTTAATTGTTGCTTCGTTATTGCACAAGATATGCTGGTACTGGTCTTTATAATAACTTTTTGCAGATTGAAGAGATTTTTGTGCCTTGTTAAGATCATTTGTAATAGCATATAAAAATGATAAGGAAACTTGTGACTTCGCTGCTTGATCTATTCTATTATGTTCCAAAAAGAAAGAAACACTTTCTTCGACATCTGGAATTGCTTTGATTCGTGACTTGTACACTTCTGAAATACGCAAAAACAGACCATACTCAATACAATTTGAATATTTTTCTGCATTATCAGCAATCGCCGAAACAACGGACTCAATTTTGTCATACTGATTACTAGCACGAAGCGAAATAATCATATATATGGAATAATAAATCACACTTTCAGGCGGAATGCTGCATTCAAGTTTTTCTTTCGCAAAACGTATCACCTCGTTGTGCATATCACACAGATAATGTACCTTACAAAACAAAAAGTTTGCGTTATCGCATTTATGCGTTTCAGGCTTCACTACAATATTTTGTATATCGTTCCAATAATTAAGAGCGTCACTGTACAATTCCAAATCACAACACAGATTTATGACTTGGTAATAATAATCTATACTTTCTTCCTTGTTTTTTCGTAACTCTTCAACGAGTAATTTAATCAGATTCTTCGCATGTTCAGGTCTGGTAAATTCTTTTACAATAAGCTCTAAATATTTTGACATGTACATAATGCGCATGGGAAAGTAATGCGTAATTATCCTAAGCAATAAGCGTATGCTTTTTTTAAATTCTAAAGTATCATTTATAATATCAGCTTTAGATACTCTTGAATAGTAATAATCAAAACATTTATTAGCGGCTAAAATAACGCTATCTGATAAGCTATTATTCAATATATATTCTTCCCACTTTTTTTGAATTAGCGGGTGATAAAATTCAATATATTCATCATTTTCTTTCAGTATATTCAAACTAATCAGATTATTGATATTCGCATCTATTTTCCCGACTCTTATATTTGCATCCCAGAAATTGTATATATCTTTCTTTTTTATACACCCGTTATGTATATCTACAATGCTCAGGATGCATAACTCGTCCTTGGAAGCACAATGCAAAAATTCATTTAGCGGTTTTATAGATAATGAACACAAGGAAGTACCATGAGATGATATAATTGCAGATATTTTTTCCTCAAATTCAAGTATGCTTTTTGTGTCTGATTTATTATACTCATTTTTCAGCCATGTTTGATACGAGGACAGATCCCAACTCCGTTTTGAGCATAAAACAGTAAAGAAATCATTAAACTCCAGCGCGTCAAGTTTGCGTATATAAGGAGGATGATGTCCACAAAGGGTATTTAGATTAGTGCAGAAGTCTTCATAATTTAAGTACTGTTCGTTATCTATGTCATACTCTAAAATTATTATCCCTTTTCCTGATTTAGATTCCGCTTTAATAGAGCTGCATAGTGCAGATAATGATTCTGGATCTATATATTGAGCTGCACATAGCTCTAGGATAACTCGGTCATTGCATAAAATATGGTTAATGTATCTCTTGCCTATTGCAACAGAATTTGCGGTTTCATTATTTAATAACTTGACCAAGTCAAAAGAGCAGACATTAAAAATTCGACTAAAAATCCATTTAACAAACAAAGCTAAGCCCCCCTTTATTGAAAAGGAGTCCTCAGAGATCGAAGAGCTGATTTCTTCTGCTAATTGTTCTTTGTAAATACCATGTTTCTTTACAAATTTAGTAAATGACAAATTGCTTTTTTTAGAATTAAAATAAATATATTCATTTTGTATTCTTTCAATGACTTTAAAAAAATATGAGTATTTAACCTTATATGTATCTTCATTGACCATAGATGGAGGTAGTGTTACTATATTATACTCGTTCCCGATCTTTTCTTGAATAAGTTTTCTGACTGCGCTATACTTTCCAACGCCACTAAAAGCCGCAACTAAAATAATTGAGGGAGTATTTGTTTCCTGAATATATTTATATATATCTGATATAAAATCTGAACGATCAATATACATTTCCATATGCTATTCCCCTCCGATAATAAATAGTTATCCATAGTTTTCCACCACTAGTATATCACATTCAGAACTAAATTTCATCATTTTTCCAGCAAATTCGGTGTTTTATACAAATATTCGCACAACAGGTTGTATAATTTGAAAAAATCAACATTTAGGGATATAATTAAAGCATACTAAAATAAAAGGAGAAACCGATATGGATTTAAGGAATACTATTCCCCTCTACCTCAGCTACTGTTTGGACCAGAAAACGCTCAGTTCCAAAACAACCAAGGCATACGGCACCGATTTAATGCAGTTCGCTGAATTTTCCGAGGGAACGTTCGACAAAAATGTCATAATCGACTACATTGCGCATCTGCACAAGAAGTTCAAGCCCAAAACCGCGAAGCGCAAAATCGCCGCGCTGAAAGCGTTTACGCATTACCTGATGACGCAGGAAATTATCGAAACGAATCCGTTCGATAAAATTGACACATCATTTCGCGAGCCGATGGTACTGCCGAAGGTTATCCCGATGAACATTATCGGCAAAATTCTTGCAAACGCTTACGAAAATTTTCGGCAGTGCCACACGGATTTTACCAGAAAAAACGCGATTAGAAATATTGCCGTACTGGAGGTTCTGTTCGCAACCGGAGCAAGGGTTTCCGAAATTTGCACGCTCACTCCGGACGCGGTGGACTTGACCAACCACACCGTGAAAATCTTCGGCAAAGGCTCGCGAGAACGCATTATTCAAATCGAAAATCACGATGTCTTGAAAGCGCTGAACCGTTACTACGAAACGTTTCGCGAGGATATATCCGAGTCAGGATTTTTCTTTGTAAACAAGCTGCACCATAGACTTACGGAGCAATCGGTGCGTGCAATGATAAACAGCCAAGCAGCCGCAATCGGATACGAAAAGCACATCACTCCGCACATGTTTCGGCACTCATTCGCAACGCTGCTGCTTGAGGAAGATGTGGATATTCGGTACATACAAAAAATTCTCGGTCACAGCTCAATTTCCACAACTCAAATTTACACGCACGTTTCAATGGCAAAGCAGAAGCAAATTCTCTCGGACAAGCACCCGCGGAATCATAATCTGATTATTCGTTCTGAAACTTGACCGCGCTCTCGAAATTTATCGCGCCGTTGATGTGGCGAACCTCGTCAACACACATTGCGTGCAGCTCGCGGAGAGTGTCCTCGTCAACATCATTCGCGGCGGCAAGTGTGTGCGAGATTTTTCCGAGCTCAACGGCAATTTTGAAAAGATTTCGATTGATTCGTTGCTCCGTTCCGTTGATAACAGCCTCCACTGAGGAAGTAATTCTGGGCGAAAGATAATTCACGTTCTTTTCCTGCTTAAGAAAGCCGATATAGAAATTTATTGCTTTCTCGATGAACTCGCTTCGAGATGCGCAGTTATCCTCTGCAAAACGCAAATTCACCTCTTTCATTGTCGCGGGATACACCCACAAGGGGAACTTAATCTTGTTCGTAACCCCCTCGGAATTCCCCTTAACAATCGCGTTTTTTGGGGTTTGCAACCCCGAATTTTTCTGTTTTCCCATTTTACAACCCCTCTCAAATTTTTCAATATTCGTGATTGCGGCGGGCTTTGCCCGTCCGCTGTGTTCGGGGCGACCCCGCCCCTTTAACTTGCATAAAAATCATACCCTCGTACAGTCCCCGTGCCAATCGCAGAGGAGTTTCGCAAACTCTGCGAAAATCGTCACAAATCGGCGCGAGGACTGCTCAAAGGTAAAACTACCCTGCTTCTTGCAGAAAAACGCACACGGCTCTCCCGCCTTAAAATCGGTCACGGCTTATCGGTCAGTTTTGCGGAAGTGCGTTTCGATTTAGCTTCGTTCTGTTGTTTTGATGTCATTTCGATAAAATCGCGCACATTCTGCGGCACAACTTTGCCGTAAAGCTGCTCGGCAAACCTTGTAATCTCATCGTCAAGCGAGGAATTTTTCTGCGCAAGATACATTTTCAGCGCAAGAATTTTCTCGTTTTCAAGCGAAATATTAACCGTATTTTTCATAGCTTCACCCCTCAAAGTCCAATGAGCGTGATGCCCATATCCTGCTCAACCTCGTCCTGCGAAATGCTCTCGGGAACAGCGAATTTCTGCACATATTTCTCGCAAAGTTCGTCCGAAAGCGAACAAAAATCCTCGCCATTATCGCCGCAAATGAAGAACGGACCGGCAACAATTCTGTCGCCGAAACGCCTGTTACCTTGCAGTCCAATCAGCTTTGCTTCCTCGTTTCCAACCATCACGGCGCGCGGTTCATCGAGGTAATAAATCGGCTCTATAAGCCCGCCGACAGCCTCTTTCATACCCTTGAGGGAGTGCTCAATTTCAGTGATATAGGCGGGCTTGTTCGGCTCAACCATCACAACTTTCATCATTTCAGACGCCATAAAAACTCCTTTCAAAACAGCGTAAGCTGCACAAAATCTTCCCGAATTTCCGGTGTTTGTTCTGCATCAATTTGCTCATTTTCGGCGCATTCGTCATCGCAAAATTCCTCGTCATCATCAGCCGAAATCGCCTCCATTTTATCGAGAATTTCCGGCGAACGCAACTTCTGCGCCGCATTTTGAAAGCTGTCAAGATAACTTTGGGGATTTTCGTAACGCCGCATTGTCAGCAAATCGTCCTCTGAAATGGCTCGGCGCAGGTTCTCGGCATAGCCAAGAATTGCCGGAATACAGAGCTGTTTCAGCTGCTTTTCGGACAGATTTTCCGACTGCTCGCGGACAAATTTCAGGTTTTCGTCCTCGTCAATTTTCTGCATTGACCGAGCCGCGTTCTGCCGAATTTCGTCCGCACGTGCCATATAATCGTTGTCCACAAGCGGCGGAGTTTCCCTATAAAACGCCTCCGGAAGCAGGAACAATGTGGCTTCCTCGGACAGCTTTTGCTTGTAAAAAACAATGTGATTCCGCACCAAATTCATGTTCACGCCGTCCGCCCAGAACGGGTCGGAACAGCCGTTTTCGCGAATAAAATCCCACCGCGCGAAGCTTTTCTCCAGCGCGGCGGCGTAGTCAAAATTCTTGTCGGACTTGCTCATAAGGACATCACTTGTGCCTCGAATTGGCGCTGTTCCTGCGCGAGAAGCAGCTCGCGCTTGTCGTAGCAGTAGCAGTAACAGTCGTAATTCCCGCGCTCGGGGCAACAACACGATGTTGTTGCAGCTGCAGCAAAGTCGGCGGCAAGGACGCCGCCGACCAAAAGCAGCAGGCGACAAGGAAGGAGAAAAAGATGGCTGTCGGTTTCCACGGAAAAGCCGCAGCTTTCGTCCAAATTCAAGCTCTGATGAGCGTCACAAAACCGCTGCATTTCGCGCCTGTTTTTGAGCAATCCGTACCTCCGCAGTTCGTTCACGACCTCGTTCAATTCGGCTTTGAAAGTGCTGTCGTTCAAGTCCTCACGGCCGCCAAACCACGAAGAATAGAACTCGTTTCCGCTTCCGAAATCCATTCGCAGATGTCCCACGCAAGCGTTTCGCAGAGCGGGTTCGCAGTCGCTGTAAAACATAGATTTCTGCTCCGCGTCGCCACATTTTATTTGGTATTTCATGAAATTCCTCCCATCGTAAAATCGGATTTTTGTTCCTGTTCGGAGGTTTTTATCGGGGAAAACAAGTGTCCGTCGATTCCCGAAATCATCCCATAATCTGTGAATTTACATCCGTTTGCGGCAAGCAAATTTCTTGTAAATTCCACGCTGCCGATGCCGGATAAAACCTCCTTGTCAAAGCCTTGGGGCAGCATTTTCAAGAGATATTTTTCGCCGTATTCGCTGAAATCGTTTATACAATTATCGAACTCGTAACGGTCGAGATTCCGCATTACATTCAGGATTTCGCGCACATCACTGCACGGAGAATTTTGGAGAATCGCCTTGCATTTTGCGACATTTTCGCGGGACAGCTCGGAGAAATCTTTTGCGAATAAATTCAGCGAACATATTTCTGCGCTATCGAAGATGCGCTTATCTATCTGCGGAATTGACGACTGAAAATCCACACACGAGCAGTCCTCAAGGCGCTTTTCGCCAAGCCTTTCGGGTGTTTCAGCAATCGTTTTTTCACTTGCGGGGAGCGTTAAAATTTCGGTTTTTCCCGATGAATTGCCCGTGATTTCAAGCCGAAAAATCCAATCGTCCATTTGCTCCGGAAGCACGTCATCATACACCAGAACAGGCTCGTAGCTGTCCGCAACGATATAGTAACCGTCAATGAAAACGCCGTTCTCGCGCTCCGCCATCACGCGCCCGACCTTTTCGGGGTCAAGCAGGTCATACACTTCATCGGGCACCTCGCGCAGCTCGTCAAGAAGCTCGTTGTCCAACACGATTTCACTGTATTCGTAAAAATTTTTGCACGGGTAAACGGGCACGGTTTCAAGATTAAAAGTGCGGTTTATCGCCTCGTTCACCGTGTCAAACGGCTTTCGCAAAAGCGCTCTGTAAGCGAGAATTTGCGTGTTGTCCTCGGAGATTTCCTCGATTCTTTTTGCGAGAAAATTCAGCTCGTCAAGGGTGGGTTCTTCCGCAAATTCGTATGCTTCAAGCTCCGGAATTTCATCGCAGCTCGCAATTCTCAGGAACGTTTCTCCACGGATTTTTGCCCTGTCCATCGCATCAATAACCGCATTTTTGTTCGCCGGCAGCGTAACATAAGCGACCTTGTCGTTCCCGATTCCTAGCTCGTCTATCGCTATTTCAAATGCCAAAATTCATCTTCCCTTCTCGTTCAGATACTCGTAAACCTTCGCTATTTCACAGGATAAATAAGCCGTTATTTCGTGTTGTGGAAGCCTCTCAGAAACGTTTTGCAGAGCCGTTTCAAGCTGTTCAACAGTTAATCCTTCAAAGCACTCGCAGAATGTTTTGTAATCGAAATCTTCATCAAGTTCATCTCCAAAATTAAGACAATAAAATGCAGCCCTGACCAGATTTCCGTCAAGGCTGCATTTCTCATCTTTTTCTTTTTCGTCAATATTTTTGTCCAGCTCGCCGAGCCAATCCCGCATATTTTCGACAGCACAGCGCTGTTCAACAGTGAAATTATCCGGGATTTTTGCGCCCGCGAAACTGCAATCAAGCAGGCTGTTGTTCGCAGTTTCCATTGGCGAAACAATCGAGCCTATCATCAAAATTTGAAGGATTGTCGGGATAAAAATTGCCGCTATTATTGCTGCGGCAATCGTTCGCGTGCGCTTGTCGGTCGCAGCCGTTGCAAAAATTTTTATAATTGCAGGAGATACAGCCACCGCGTTCCTCCTTTCAAAACGAAATGCCCGGCATCGCTGTCGGGCATTTGCGTTTACATTTTAATTTCCGGAATGTCGCTTTGGATTTGCTCATTAAGCTGCGCAATCTGTTCGGTGCAGAATTCACATAGCCTTGGAATATCCTCCGTAATGGTTTCCCAAAGAGACTCGGTATCAATTTTGCCATATTCGTGAGCAACAACATTTCTCAATCCCTGTATCTGATGCCATGGAATTTCATCGGCTGTTTTCATTTTGTACTCTTCAGACAAGTGTTTAACAAGTTCCCCTATTTGCAACACACACATGGCAGCCGCATTTCTATACACGGAGTTTTCCTCAAATTCTTCTTTTTCCGAATTAAAATGACGATTTGCGTCATTGATTTGTTCCGTATATTTTAAAATGCTTCTTAGGATTTCAACGTCACGCTCGTTCATAAATCAGCACCTCGTCATCATGTATTTTGCTTCGGAAACTATCATCAAGGCTGTTTGTGGTGAGCAAGTCCACATTCTTTGACAATGAGTCGCATATATCCAACCTCATGCCGCTGAGGGCGAACAAGCCGCGAAGAGAACCCTTGTCAACGCGAAGATCAATGTCGCTTTCGGCAGTCGCACAGCCTTTCGCGTAGGAACCAAACAGGTACACTCTCTCCACGCCGTACCGCATTGCAATCGGAGAAACGCGACTTTTTATTTCCTCTATGGAGTATATTTTCTCATTCACATCAATCCCCCCTCTTATACATTATACCACATCTTTCCGCAAAATGCAAGAGCAAATTTATCGCCCTCCCGCCGTGCCAAACAGCGCCGCCTTGTGTTCCGGAGCAATCACGCACAGGCAATACCTTTCGTTTCCGCACTTGTAAAGGCAGGTTCCGCGCCGGGAGCAGCGTATCAGGTCGTATTCCGACGCCTCCACCTGAAGCGCGTCCATATAAAACCGTGCCTCGATAGTACCCGGCGAAAACAGGAATTGATGCGTTGGAATCGAGAAAAGCGGCTTTGTCAATTCGCGGACATTTTCCACGAGGAAATCCTCAATATTCTGGCTTGCGAGTATCACGGCGGACTCCTTTTTGCGAACGCGTTTCATGAAATTACGGATATACTCGACCGCTGTAAGGTTGGTAAGAAAGAGGTAGAATTCATCAATGCCGGCGACTGTGTTTCCCTTGTTCAGAAGCTGTTCGGACATATATGCCAGCACGTTGAAGAAAGCCGTTTTGAACACAGAATATCCGATTATACATATAAGGCATGCGTGACTAACCGAGAAAACGGAATAGGACTTTTTCTCACTTATAGCAAAAATCCTCCGACTTAAGACGGATGATACCGTGTGGATTATGGATATTTGGAAAGAAAGCAAAAGTGACGACTCCGCCGAAGAATAAAACTGAAAGGATAATAGTCAAAACAGCGACACCGTGAAAAGTGCCGCTGTAATCGCAGAACTGAGAAGAAAGGAATTATATGTGTTTTCCAACAGGCAACAAGGCTGACAACCATAACGAATCAGCCTTCGGACATTTACAAGAATGAAACTATACCGACAATCTTATAAATGCGCAATGGAATGGAAGTAAAATAATAAAGAGAAAATAGTTAATTAGAGCTGAAAGTATATGCATTTATTGTTTAATTATATCCCCATCTTTTTGCTTTAGCAACAAAATTTGGGAAAAGCCTTTTTATTAACAGATACAAAATATAACCCAGCAAAGCGCCCAAAGTATTGCAGACTATATCGTCAATCGTGCTGTCCCTATACATAAAGCCTTGAACGAATTCTATAAATAATGAACTCAAAAATCCAATCAAAACAACCCTTAACAAATTTGCGCGTTTCCACAAAATCGGGAGCATAAAACCAAATGGCACAAACATAAACACATTAAGAATA